>CAIRLQ010000197.1 GCA_903879465.1 uncultured Opitutia bacterium
CCGGCCACCCCGCAGCGGATGCGCGGTGCAGTCATGGGAACAGACTTCAACGGGCGACCCGCGTCTTCAATCCGAAAACCCACCCGCCTTGACGTCAAACACCAGGGCGTCCTTGATCCGCTTGACGCGAACCAAGCTACCTTCCGGGATTTCCCCTGCCAGCATAGCCTTAGCAAGCGATGTCTCGACCTCACGTTGCAGATAGCGACGGAGAGGTCGGGCACCGTAGACGGGGTCAAAACCGCGCTCGGCGATTAGCGCTAGGGCGTCCTTATTGAAGTCGAGTCGGATACGCTTGGTAACTAGGCGTTCGTTGAGCCCGCGGAGCATAATGCCCGCGATGGCCGCGACTTGATCGGTACCGAGGGGCTGGAACAGGGCGATGTCATCAATCCGATTCAAGAACTCGGGACGGAAATGGGCGCGGAGGTCGGTCATCGCCGCCTCGCGGACGCTGTCGGTGAGTCCGAATCCGGCGTGCTCGGCGATATGACGACTGCCGATGTTCGACGTCATAATAAAGATCGCCTGGCGGCAATCCACGGTGCGGCCCTGCGAATCAGTCAGGCGGCCGTCATCCAGCACCTGCAACAAAATATTAAAGACCTCCGGGTGGGCCTTCTCAACCTCATCGAGTAGCACCACCGCATAAGGGTGACGGCGGAGCGCCTCGGTGAGTTGGCCGCCTTCTTCGTGGCCGACGTAGCCGGGAGGTGCGCCAACGAGACGCGAGACAGCATGCTTTTCCATGTATTCCGACATATCGATGCGGATCATGGATTTCTCGCTGTCGAAAAGTTCTGTTGCGAGGGCCTTGGCGAGCTCGGTCTTCCCGACACCCGTGGGGCCGAGAAAGAGGAATGAGCCGACGGGTCGGCGAGGGTCCTGGACGCCGGCGCGCGAGCGCTGCACGGCCTCGGCGACGACGCGCACGGCTTCATCCTGGCCCACGACGCGGGCCTTAAGGTTATCCGCAAGGCGGAGGATCTTCTGACGTTCACCCTCGAGGAGCTTACTCACCGGAACGCCGGTCCAGCGCGCGACGACTTCCGCGATTTCTTCCGGCGTGACCGTCTCACGGAAAAGACCGGTAGCCGATTTCGCGGCACCTTCGAGTTTGGTAACCTCTTTCTCCAATTCAGGGATGGTGCCGTAACGCAGCTTGGCGACGTCCTCAAGTTTGCCAGTGCGTTCGGCCTTGGTCATATCGGCCTTGGCATTCTCAAGCTTCTCACGGACGGCACGTACTTTAGTCACGGCCTCCTTGTCGGCCGTCCAGCGGGCGCGGAAGGCCGTCTGCTCCTCCCGGGCGACGCCGAGTTCCTTCCGCAGGCCACCCAGGCGAGCCTTGGAGGCGTCGTCTTTTTCGTTCTTAAGCGCCGACTCCTCGACCTCAAGTTGGAGCACCCGACGATTCAACGCATCGAGCTCCGACGGCACGCTGTCGATTTCAGTGCGGATCTGCGCGCAGGCCTCGTCAATCAGGTCGATGGCCTTATCTGGCAGGAAGCGGGCGGTGATATAGCGGTCCGAAAGCGTGGCGGCCTCGACCAGCGCAGCGTCTTCGATGCGCACGCCGTGGTGGACTTCGAAGCGCTCCTTAAGCCCGCGCAGGATGGACACTGTGTCCGGAACGCTGGGTGGGTCGACGAGTACCTGCTGGAATCGGCGTTCGAGCGCGGGATCTTTCTCCACGTGTTCGCGGAACTCCTTGAGTGTGGTGGCCCCGATGCAGTGCAGTTCGCCGCGGGCCAGCATGGGCTTGAGCAGGTTGGCTGCGTCCATCGCGCCATCGGCCTTACCCGCACCGACCAGGGTATGCATTTCGTCGATAAAGAGCAGGACACCCCCCTCCGCAGACTTAATCTCATTGAGGACAGCCTTGAGGCGTTCCTCGAATTCGCCGCGATACTTCGCGCCGGCAATCAGCGCGCCCATATCGAGCGAAAAGAGCACCTTATCCCGGAGGCTCTCCGGCACGTCGCCGTTGACGATGCGCTGCGCGAGGCCTTCGACGACGGCGGTCTTGCCCACGCCAGGCTCGCCGATCAGCACAGGGTTATTCTTGGTGCGGCGCGAAAGGATACGGATGACGCGGCGGATTTCCTCATCGCGGCCAATGACGGGATCCATCTTACCCGTGCGGGCTCGGGCGGTAAGGTCCTGGCCGTATTTAGCGAGGGCTTCGTAGGTCGCCTCAGGATTCGCGGTCGTCACGCGCTGCGAACCGCGCACGGCCTGCAGGGCGGTCAAAATCGCCTTACGCTCAAAACCGGCGGCCATGAAAGCCGGGCGCAAGGATGAAGTCTCTGTCAGAGCCAAGAGTACGTGCTCCGCTGAGACGAAATCATCTTTCATCCCGGCGGCCTCCTCCTTGGCCTTGAGCAAGAGCTCGTGCGTCTCCGGAGAGAAGGCCGGCTGACCCGCCGACTGGGCAAGCTTGGGCAGGCGACTAAGCTTACCGGCCACGGCCGAGGCAAAAGCGGCCCCATCCTTACCGGCGTGGCGGAAGAGCGAGTCGACGACGCCGCCCTCTTGGTCGAGGAGTGCCTGCAGGATATGCGCGGGCTCGAGCGAAGGGTTCCGTCGCTGCATCGCCAGACTGACGGCCTGCTGCAGGGCTTCCGTGGTCTTCTCTGTCAGGTTGCCGAAAGGAGTTGTCATGAGAACTTAAGTGCAATTTCCGTTCCAACTAAACGGGTCGATTTCAGGCCATATTCTTCGTCCGGCGCCGAGCTTGCGGGACACGCCCGCGACAACGCGTCCCGCCCGCGACTTGTTGTCGCGCCCGCCGTCAATCTACAAAAAGCCGCCGAAACCGAGTCCCTTGTTGCCGAAGCAACCCAACCGCGAGTAGAAAAAGGCCATGACGCACGACGCGGAGCTGGCGACCTTGGAGCGCCTCCTTGACGACCCCTCCCCGGTCGTCCGCCTGGCCGTGCTCACCAAACTCAAGGCCGCCGGCATACAAGGCGTCCTTTGGCTAGAGGAAATGTCAAAAGACCAGGCGCTGGCCATGCATGCACGCAATCTCCTTGTCGACCTGCGCACGCCGGAGGCGGCCGCCCAAGCCTTCCTCAACCATGTCCGCGACGCGCACTGCGACCTCGAGGAAGCCTGCCTGCTCATGGAGCGCGTCACGCACCCAGCCCTACGCGACGACGCCTACACCCTTGAGCTCGACCGACTCGCCGAACGCACCCGCGAGCTCATGGCTGAGCCGCTCGATCTCCGCGCGAAATGCCGCCTGCTCTGCCGTGTGATCTTTGGCGAAGAAGGCTATCGCGGCGCCCAGGAAAGCTTCGCCGTCCCTTCCTCCTCCCTACTCTCCCGGGTCATCCAAAGTAAACGCGGTATCCCGATTTCTCTCTGCCTCGTCTATCTGCTCGTCGCGCGCCGCCTTGGCCTGCCCGTCGAGCCCGTCGGCTTGCCCGGCCGCTTCATGGTGGGCATCTTCCGCGGCCGCGAGCCACTCTACATTGATTGTTATGAAGGCGGGGCGTTCCGCACTCGTGCGGAAGTCCAACTGCTACTGCTCGATAACCAGTTGCCAGCCGATGAAGCCTTCCTGCAGCCTGTCTCGACGCATCAGACCCTTGCGCGCTGTTGCCGTAATCTTGTCTCGCAGTTCGAAGCCCAGGGCGACGATAAGAGCAGCCGATTATTCCTCGGCTTTGTCCACGCCCTCGAACGGCACGATGAGCGCGCCTGA
>CAIRLQ010000198.1 GCA_903879465.1 uncultured Opitutia bacterium
ACCGCAGCTTCGCCAAGTAAATAAGGCGAAAGCCCCAGAATAAAAGGCCCGGCTCATGCCGGGCCTTTTTGTTGGATGCTTGCCTGACTCGTGGATTATCGCCCCAATGCAGGCAGCCCGCTGCCATGTCGTTCCGCCTCTTCAGCCTTTTCGCCACGCTCCTCGCCCATACCCTCTTCGCACAGGATACGCCCGGGCTCGCCGTCACCTTCACCGCTGCCGGCAAGACCGACAGCCGCGTCGATCGTCTCCTCTCGCTCTACGTTCCCGCTGGCCAGGCACCGACGCCGTTCCTCACCGCCGGCTCCTTCAACGCCAAATGGGAAGGCGACATCCAGTCACCCCTCCGCGGCACTTTCAAACTAGGCGTCGAGACCTCCGGGAAATTCAAACTCAGCCTCAACGGCCAGCCGCTGCTTGACGGGGCGGGACTCAAAACCGTCCAGCTTAACAAAGGCCCAAATCACCTCGTCGCGGAAATCACCAGCGCCGAAAAAGGCGATACGTTCGTGCGGCTGAACTGGGCCTCGAAAGATTTCCCACTCGAGCCCGTACCCCCGACAATCCTCACGCATGCCACCCGCCCGGAATTAACAGCCGCGGCGCAGTTGCGCGAAGGCCGCCTACTTTTCGCGCAACTAAACTGCGCCGCCTGCCACGCCGACATTGCCCTTCTCCCTGCCAAAGGCACAGGCATGCCCGAGTTCGGCCAGAACGCACCGCTCCTCGCTGAACTCGGTACTAAATATAAAACAGCCTTCCTCGCCGACTGGATTGCCGACCCACACGCGATTCGTCCGCACACGTTGATGCCAAAAGTTTTCACCGGGACAGACGCCGGACAGAAGGCAGCCGACCTCGCCGCAATGCTCACGCAAGGCGTAGCTCCAGCGGCCGAGAAACCGCTCGAGCCGAAGCTGGCGGTCGCTGGCGGCGGGCTCTTCGCCAACCTCGGCTGCATCGCTTGCCATCAGCGTCCTGACGCCACGGGGGCCGACGCCCATGACCGCATCCCGCTCGCACATCTCCGCGACAAGTGGCAGGCCTCGGCGTTGGTCGAATTCCTCAAAGACCCCGCCAAGGCGTATCCCGCCACGCGCATGCCGCATTTCCGGCTGAGCGACGACGAGGCCAACCAACTCGCCACTTATCTCCTTACCAACGGGATGCTCATCAAGCGTAAGGCCATCCCCGGCGATGTCGCCCGCGGCGGCGCCCTACTCGTCAGCGCTGGGTGTCTTAATTGCCATGCGGGCATGCCGGCCACGACCCAGCCTGCTTTGGCTAAGATCACTAAGGCGGGCGCCAAGGGTTGCCTTGGCGGCGACGATGCCAGCCGCGGCACGGCACCGAACTTCGCACTCAACAGCGATCAGCGTAGCGCATTGAAGACCTTCCTAGCTACGGACTTCGCTTCACTTAAGCAGGACACCCCGGCTGAATTCGCCGAACGCCAGATTAAGAATCTCAACTGCGTCGCCTGCCACGCACGCGACGGCAACGTGAGCATCTGGACCATGGTCGACGGCGAAGCCAAGAAGCTGCGCGACGCCCTGCCCGTAAAGGAACACATCGAAGGAGAGCCCGTGGCCGATGCACCCATTCCTCCACTCACCTGGCTCGGCGAGAAACTCCAGCACGACTGGATGAGCAAATTCATCGCAGGGAAGATTGAGTATAAACCACGCACCTGGCTCATCGGCCGCATGCCCGGCTTCCCGGTGCACCTCGCGGGCGACATGGCCCTCGGCCTGAATCATCAACACGGACTACCCCAAAAGGAAGCCGATGAACCTGCCCCCACCGCCGAGAAAATCACCGCGGGCGAAAAACTCCTCGGAGCGGACGGGGGCTTCAACTGCATCACCTGCCATGCCGTGGGCGACCAAGCTGCCCCCGCGGTTTTCGAGGCACCCGCCATCAACTTCGTTCAAACGGTTGAACGCGTCCGCAAGGGCTACTTCCATCGCTGGGTCATGGCCCCGATCCGGATCGACCCTGACACCAAGATGCCGAAATACGCCGACCCCGAGGGCATGACCCAGCTGACCGACCCGTTCGATGGCAAAGGCGCCCAGCAGTTCGACGCCATCCGGGAATACCTGCGGACGGTTAAGTAGGTTGCCGTAAGGGGCAGGGGTAGGGGTAGGTGAAACCACAAAACCCTATTTATAAAAAGGTTATGAGTTTGGCGTACACGCCCAACCCTACCCCTTTTGCGCCCTCCTTGCCGATATTCAGTTAGGCCTTGCCAAGGAACATCCTCGACTAAGGCGGCATCTCAATATGCTCGGTCTCTACCCCCAGTCCTATCCATGTCCCAACTACATCGTCGTACGTTCATCAAGAACTCTGCCTTGGCTGCCGCCGTGGCCGGCCTCAGTGCCCAGACCTACGCCCAGTCCGCGGGCGCCAACGGTGACCTCCGCGTCGCCGTCGTCGGCCTTCGCGGCCGCGGCCAGGAGCACATCAAGGAGCTCAGCAAGCTAGCGAAGGCAGGCGTGCGTATTGTCGCCCTGTGCGATCCGGACTCAAAGGTCCTCGCCAAGAGCCTGAAGGCTATTCCTGGCGCCAAGGGGTACGCCGACATCCGCAAGATGCTCGAAGATAAGAATATCGACGCCGTCTCCATCGCCTCCCCGAACCACCAGCACTCCATTCAAGGCATCTGGTCGCTCCAAGCCGGCAAGCACCTCTACGTCGAGAAGCCCCTCTCGCATAAC
>CAIRLQ010000199.1 GCA_903879465.1 uncultured Opitutia bacterium
CCGAGGTTACCCAAGGAGTTGATCAAGGCGATGACGGCGGCGGCGATGCGTGCATCGAGGTAGCCCTGCGGGATCGGCCAGAAGAGCGATGAGGCAGACTTGAAACCCAGCGCCGCAAAGCAGATGGCCACGAACGCGAAGATCGGGCCACCCGTGGTGGCTAGGAACATGCCGAGTCCGGCGATGAGTAATGCGCCCGAGACCCAGGCCTGCTGGTTCTTGACGCGGGCGGCACCCGCGGCGGCAAGATACATTCCCGCGATGGAGATCAGCCACGGTAAAGAATTGAGACAGCCGACCTGCATGTCGGACAGTTTGCCCATTGAGCGGATGATGGTGGGCAGCCAGAAGGTCGCGGCGTAGATGGTCAGCTGGATTGCGAAGTAGACGACGCAAAACAGCATGATCTGCGGATCGCCGAGCAATCGCCAGACGCTGAGTTGGTCGGAGCGGTTAGCGGCGGTGGCTTCGGCTTCGAGGGTCGAAGTCAGGGCCTGTCGTTCATCCTCTTGCAACCAGCGGGCCTCCTGCGGAAGGGAATCAAGCCAGTGCCAGGTGAAGATCGCGAGGACGATCGAGAAGGCGCCTTCGGCGAAGATCATGAACTGCCAGCCTTTGAGTCCGTAAGGCTGGAACTGCAGGAGGTACCCAGAGAGCGGCCCGGAGATGACGGAAGCGATGGCCGAGCCGCTCAGGAAAATCGCGATGGCCTTACCGCGGTCCGCTGAGGGTAGCCAGCGGGTGAGGTAATAGATGACGCCTGGGAAGAAGCCGGCTTCGGCCGCGCCGAGCAGGAAACGCAACAAGTAGAACTCATGGGCGGTCGTCACGAATGCCATGCAGGCCGCGACGGCGCCCCAGAGCAGGGCGATGATGGCGAGCCAGCGGCGGGCGCCGATGCGCTGGAGGATGAGGTTGGAAGGGACTTCGAAGACCGCGTAGCCGATGAAGAACAGGCCCGCACCGAAGCCGAAGGCCTCGTCGTTGAGGCCGAGGTCGGTGTGAAGGTGTTCCTTGATGAAACTGATGTTCACCCGGTCGATGTAGTTCACGATGAACATCACGACGAAGAGCGGCAGTACGCGCCACTTGACTTTGGAGACCGCCGACTTGAGTGCGTCTGCTTGCATCGCTGTTTACTTCACGCCAGCCTTAGCGATAAGGGCGGCGAGTTGCTCGACTTCGGCGGGCTTGAGGTCGGTCAACGGTGCCCGCACGGGCCCTGCGCTGTGTCCGACAATCGCCGCGCCGGCCTTGATGATACTGACGGCGTAGCCGGCATTCTTATTGCGAATTTCAAGGTAGGGGAGGAAGAAGGTGTCGAGTAGTCGGTTCTGCGTGGCGAAGTCATCTTTCGCCACAGCATGGTAGAAATCCATCGCGGCCTGAGGGATGAAGTTGAATACGGCCGAGGAGTAGACCGGTACGCCCATGGCCTTGTAGGCGGCGGCATAGACTTCCGCGGTGGGAAGGCCGCCGAGATAGCTGAAGCGATCCCCCATGCGACGGCGCACTGAGACCATGAGCTCGATGTCACCAAAGCCATCCTTGTAACCGATGAGGTTCGGGTTGTTGGCCGCGAGTTTTTCTAGGTGATGCGGCTGGAGGCGGCAGACGTTACGGTTGTAGACGACGACGCCGATCTTGACGGACTTGCAGACTAGATCGACGTGTGCGGCGACGCCTTCCTGATTCGTTTCTGTCAGGTAATGCGGAAGCAGCAGGATACCCTTGGCGCCGAGGCGCTCAGCTTCCTGGGCATATTGGATGGCAACACGCGTTGGGCCACCGGCGCCAGCGAGGATTGGGACCAGTCCGTCACACGTATCCACCGCTGTCTTAATTATATCCGAATATTCCTTTGGCTCGAGGGAGAAGAATTCGCCCGTGCCGCCAGC
>CAIRLQ010000200.1 GCA_903879465.1 uncultured Opitutia bacterium
GTCGACGCCGTAGTCGCCTCTGGCGTTTGACATCGCCCGCCGTCCCGCCTCTTTTGCTCCTATGTCCCGTAAAGGTATCCTGCTGCTGAATCTTGGTTCCCCGAAGAGTACTTCCGTGCCCGACGTGCGGAACTATCTGCGGGAATTCCTGAACGATGACCGCGTCATCGATTATCCGGCCCCGTTGCGCTGGTTGCTACTGGAAGGCATCATCCTGCGCACGCGACCTAAGAAGAGTGCCGCCGCTTACGCTAGTGTCTGGACTCCCGAGGGGTCGCCGTTGGTGGTTACGACCGACAAACTGCGCGCAAAGTTGGAAAAGGCGACGGGCCTTCCGGTGATCATGGGTATGCGTTATGGCACTCCTTCCTGCGCCGAGGCCGTCGAGAAGGTGCTCGCCGCCGGGATTGATGATTTGTTCGTGATGCCGCAGTATCCGCATTACGCGATGTCTTCTTACGAGACCGTCGTCGTTAAGGTGCAGGAAGAACTCAAGCGACTCGCCCCCGGCGTGAAGTACCATGTCCTGCAGCCTTTCTATAACGACCCGGCCTACATCAACGCCTTGGTCGCATCCGCCCAGCCTTGGCTGAGTAAGCCGTTCGATAAGCTGCTCTTCTCCTACCACGGCTTGCCGGAGCGCCACCTGCGCAAGGGCGACCCTTCGAAGGCCCATTGCATGAAGATGAAGGATTGCTGTTCCCATTACAGCCCCTGTCAGGCGACCTGCTACCGCCACCAGTGCGTCGAGATGACGCGTCTCTTCGTGGCCGCCGCAGGCCTCAAGGAGTCTCAGTATGAACTTTCCTTCCAGTCTCGTCTGGCCGGAGAGCCGTGGGTTTCGCCTTACACGGATAAGCGACTGGAAGCCTTGCCAGCCGAGGGCACCAAGAACCTATTGGTCATGTGCCCCGCCTTCACGTCCGATTGCCTCGAGACCCTTGAGGAAATCCGCGAAGAAGGTAAGGAGACTTTCATCCATGCCGGCGGCGAGAATTTCGCCCAAATCCCGTGCCTGAATGATTCCGACATCTACGTGAAGTATCTCGTGAATCGCGTAAATCATTGGAAGCCTGATCATCGCTGAAGGGCTGAACGTACGGATGCAAGTTGACCGGTTGACCAGTGGGCCAGGAAACCAGTTGCCTCTGGTAGGGCGGGCTCGCCGAGCCCGCCGTTGAACCGATGGAGATCCATACCTCAGTCTGCCAACGGACGGCTCGGAGAGCCGTCCCTACCCAGAGCCGAAGGTGACTCAAGGGGGGATCGGAGACCGGAAGATTAGCTGGGGGCCGTTTCAGGTGGTGGGTGGCGGCCCCGGGTGGCAGGTTGCGGGAACTCCGCCCTCTGCCCTCCGTCATCGATTCAGCCCTCCACGTAGCCCATCCGCTAACCGCCAACCGCTTTCCGCTATCACCTACTACCTCAGAATAACCTCGCGATTGCCTTGCCGCCGTTGGTGGTGGGTACGGGGCGCGCACCTGCCATGAGGTCGCGGGTGGTGTCGACCTGCATCGCGGCGAGGATTGTGGCGTGGAAATCGGGAATGCTGACGGGGTCTTTGACCACGGTCTTGGCGAAGTCGTCCGTCTGCCCGTAGGCGCCGCAATGCTTGAGGCCGCCGCCGGCGAGGATCATCGAGAAGGCCGTGCCTTGGTGGCCGCGGCCTCCCTTGGCGTCAAAATCCGGTGGACGACCGAACTCAGTGCCGATGACGAGGAGAGTCTTGTCGAGCATGCCGGTCCGCTTGAGGTCTTCAATCAGGCCAGCGATGGCGTTATCTAGTTCACGAATGAGGACGTGCTGGTTGTTGATGCCGTCGTTGTGCACGTCCCAGCCAGAGCCGTTGATGAAGTTGAGATTGTGTGATACTTCAACGAAGCGCACGCCTCCTTGGATGAGACGGCGGGCGAGCAGGCAGCGTTGACCGAACTCGCCTCCGTAGGATTGGCGGGTGGTAGCGGCCTCTTGCTTGAGGTCGAAATGCCGCATGAAAGAGGGGCCGGTGAGACGGAAGGCCTCGTGTTGGGCTTCGGCGTATTCGGCGAGGGCGGAGCCGTCGGGGGCCTTGCCGCCGAGCGAGCCGAGGAGGTCCTGGCGTCGATCCTTCTGCGCCTGATCGATGTCGCCGGGCGTGGTGAAACCATTCGGGCCGGTCTCGGTGTCGACGAGATAGATATAGCCATCCTTGATGCCGAGGAAGCCTGGGCCGCGGCTGACGTTTGGGTAGCCGATGAGCATGTA
>CAIRLQ010000201.1 GCA_903879465.1 uncultured Opitutia bacterium
CCCGGAATACGGCGCCACGATGGGCTTCTTCCCGGTCGACGACAAGTCCCTCGACTACCTCCGCCAGACGGGTCGCGAAGAGTCCCATATCGAGCTGGTGAAGGAGTATTACAAGGCCCAGGGCCTCTACGGCATCCCGAAGGCCGGCAGCATCGACTACACGCAGACCATCGACCTCGACATCAGCACGGTCGTCCCCTGCGTCTCCGGCCCGAAGCGTCCGCAGGACCGCATCGACCTCCCGAAAATCAAGGAGTCCTTCAACACGCTCTTCACCGCACCGAAGGACAAGAATGGCTTCGGCATGGCTGCGGCCGCACGCGACGCCTCCGCCGCCGTCGGCGCCACGGGCCGCTCGCTCAAGCACGCCTCGGTCGTGATCGCCGCGATTACCTCCTGCACCAACACCTCGAATCCTTCCGTGATGGTAGCCGCCGGCCTCGTCGCCAAGAAGGCCGTCGAGAAGGGCCTGACGGTGAACCCGAACGTGAAGTGCTCGCTCGCCCCCGGTTCCCGCGTGGTCACCGACTACCTCAACGAAATCCAGCTCTCGGGCTACCTCGACCAGCTAGGCTTCAATCTCGTCGGCTACGGTTGCACGACCTGCATCGGTAATTCCGGTCCGCTCGACGCCGATATCGAAGGCGCGATTAAGAACGGCGACCTCGTCACGGCTTCCGTGCTCTCGGGTAACCGTAACTTCGAAGCCCGCGTCCACGGCGCGGTCCGCGCGAACTTCCTAATGTCCCCGCCCCTCGTCGTCGCCTTCGCCCTCGCCGGCCGCGTCGACATCGACCTCGATAATGAACCGCTCGGTAAGGGTAAGGACGGCCAGCCGGTGTTTCTCAAAGACCTCTGGCCCACCCAGGCTGAAATCGCCGACCACGTCGCCCGCGGCCTCAAGCCCGAGATGTTCAAGTCGAAGTACGCCGCCGAATCCCTCGCCAACGCCACCGCGGAGTGGAAGGGCGTCCAGGGCGGCACGGGCGCCCGCTTTAGCTGGAAGGAGTCGTCTACGTACATCCAGGAGCCGCCTTTCTTCAAGGGCTTCTCGATGACCCCTCCGCCAGTGCCGACGCTCGCGAAGCTGCGTCCGCTGGCGATCCTCGGCGATTCCGTCACGACCGACCACATCTCCCCCGCCGGCGCCTTCAAGGAAGAGACCCCGGCCGGTAAGTTCCTCCTCGCGGCGGGCGTGTCGAAGAAGGACTTCAACTCCTACGGTTCGCGTCGTGGCAACGACCGTATCATGACCCGCGGCACCTTCGCCAACACCCAGGTGAAGAACGCGATGGCCGACGGTAAAGAAGGCGGCTTCACGAAGGTCCAGCCCGACGGCAAGGTCGAGGCGATCTACGACGCC
The DNA here is from genome assembly GCA_903879465.1 of uncultured Opitutia bacterium. GTDB lineage: Bacteria > Verrucomicrobiota > Verrucomicrobiia > Opitutales > UBA953 > UBA953. The sequence continues at coordinate 1,364 of CAIRLQ010000201.1, forward strand.
TGCCAGACCTACGCGCAGCGCGGCGAAGGCATGATCGTCTTCGGCGGCGTCGACTACGGCATGGGCTCGTCCCGTGACTGGGCCGCCAAGGGCACTGCCCTCCTCGGCATCCGCGCCGTGGTCGCGCAGTCCTTCGAGCGCATCCACCGCTCCAACCTCCTCGGCATGGGCGTGCTGCCCCTCGAGTTCGCCGACGGTAAGAACGCCGCTTCGTACAGCCTTGATGGCACCGAGACCTTCGACCTCGAAGGCCTCGCCAGCCCGATCAAGCCGAAGACCCCGGTGACCCTCGGAATCCGCCGCGCCAACGGCACGGTCGACAAGGCCGCGCTCATCGCCCGCATCGATACGGCCATCGAAGGCGAATACTACCGTCACGGTGGCATCCTGCCTTACGTCCTCCGTCAGATCCTGAAGTAAGCGTTCGACTACCGGCAAAACCAAGGGCGACTCCACCAGGGGTCGCCCTTTTTGTTTAGGAGGTCGCCGAGGCATTAGGTTTGACGGTTTCCTTTAACCAATTCGACTCAATGCATCCCCATGCGCCCGCTCCTCGCCTTTTTCGTCGGACTATCCCTACTCGGCCTCGTCGCCTGCAAGCAGCCCGACCCGACCCCCGTCCTGCGTCAGCGCTTCGAACAACTCGCCAAGAACATCTGCAACAACCAGCCCGAAGCCTGCGTGGACCTTGTCGACCCTATCTACGTCCGCGCCCAAGGCACCGATAAGGTCGTCGGCTCGTTCAAGTTCATGGTCGGCCTCTACAAGTTCTGGAACGTCCAGGAGAATAAGGTGCGCATCGACGAAGTCCTCGTCCTCCCTGCCGGCCAGACGGCCGAAATCCGCTACAGCCTCCAGGTCAACGGCGAGTGGAAACCGCAGGATAAGCCCACGAATTGGCGGTTGGTCGATGGGCAGTGGTTCCTGCAGCTCTGACCTCCCCACGCGGGTAGGAATGAAACTTGAGCAGGCCTCGGTTAGGGCTCATAGGTTGACCATGGAAATCGGCGTCATCAACGGACCCAACCTCGACCGACTCGGCAAGCGCGAGCCGGAAGTCTATGGCCATGCCACCCTCGCCGACCTCGAAGCGCAGATCGCCGCGCACGCGAAGAATTCCGGCGTGAAGACCCGCTTCTTCCAGTCCAACCACGAAGGCAAACTCATCGACACCATCGCCAAGTGGGCGGACGACGGCGTGAAGTTCCTCGTCATCAACCCGGGTGGCCACACGCACGTCAGCGTCGCCCTCCGCGACTGCATCGCCGGCAGCGGCCTCAAGACCGTCGAGGTGCACATCTCGAACATCTACAAACGCGAAGAATTCCGCCACAAGTCCGTCACGGCCTCCGCCTGCGAAGGCGTCATCACCGGCCTCGGTTTCCCGGGCTACCTCCTCGCCGTCGACTTCCTCATCGCGCAGAACAAGCCCGCAGCCAAAGCCAAGGCCAAGCCCGTCGCGAAGAAGAAGGCTAAGACCAAAGGCAGATAAGATGTTCCGTGCTCTCCGATTACCCCTGGCCAGTCTCCTGCTGGCTTGGGGTGCGTTGAGTGCTGCGCCCGTGGAATTAGTCCCGGCGGACTTCAAGGGAGCGATCCAGCCGCAAGTTGCACTCAGCCCCGACGGC
>CAIRLQ010000202.1 GCA_903879465.1 uncultured Opitutia bacterium
GGGCGGGAAGACATGGCGGAATACCCCATTCGCTAGGGGTTCCCGAGGCCGAGGGCTAGGATGGAGGCAACCACCCTAGGGGACTACTCCTTGACCAGCTCGAAACGCATCGTGACCACGAGGCGCATGGTCTTATCCATGGAGGTGCTGTCCACGGAACTGTAGTCACCCTCATTAACCCGCCCCTTGGCGCTGATTTGGAAGACCCCTTGGGAGGCGTCAATGAGCGTGCCAACCTTACTGCCTGAACCGGCTACAAGGATGCCAGCGCGGCGACGGGCATCCTTGGCGGCAGCCTCGAGCAGCTCCTTCTTGGAATCATCGAACTTGAGGAGGCGGAATACGGGAGAGTTGCGATGGAGTTCCACCTCTTGCCCGAGGACAATCTCCTGGCGCATCAGCTTCGCGACGACGTCCACCTTAGAGGAGCGAATCTCCAAGGAGCTCGAAACGATAAAATCAGGGAGCTGGCCGCGGGCCGAGCGGTTATAGTCGACGGTGGTGGCATTGGCTCTGGCCGGCTCAAGCCGCATGACCGTGATAGGCATCATTTCCACTTCGCCTTCGGCAAAACCCGTCTGGACAAGCAGATGTCGTAACGCCTCGCGCTGGGCATCAAGTGCCGCTCGACCGGCGGCGAGGTCAGTACCTCGCCAGGAAAGCTTGCCGGTAAGCTCGCCTTCGTCCGCTCGGAGGTCCTGCGTCGCGACACCTTTAACGGTCACTTCCGGCCGAGCGCTACGCACTTGGGCGATGGCCTTGGACAGTTTATCTGAGGCGACGATGAACCCGAAAGCAAGCGATGCACCAAGGAGCAGGAAAGCAAGGCGTTGATGGGTGGTAGAATTCGACATGCACCAACCTAATGCGACGGTCAGTCCGAGGTCAATCGTCGCCCTACCCGCCTTATCACGACTTCTTTAAATCGTAGCCATCCTTGCGGTCGAGCATCGTCCAGCCGAGGGCGGCGAGGTCTTTGCGATGCTGATCGGCGGCCACAAAATCCTTTGCCTGCTTGGCGGCCCAGCGGCGTGCGCCGAGTTCGGCGACTTCTACCGGAACAGCGACTTCAACCTTGGCGGCGAAGAGCTCCAGTCCGAGGGCAAAGAGAATCTTGGCCAAACCTGAGACGTCTTGCCGGGCCTGCTGGGCCGACGGCTCGTCCTTCTCCGCGAGCACGGTGAAGACCTGTCCGAGACAGCCCGGAATATTAAGATCGTCCTGCAGCACTTCCCAGGCATGAGCGAAACGACCCCACGCGGTCTGCGCCTCCTGAGCAACCGGCGCGGCGAACTCGGCACGGGAGAAACCGGCGGCGGCGAGGAGACGGTCCGTGCCACGCTCAAGTTTTCCTAGCGCAGAGCGCGAGTCATCAAGGCCCTTCATCGTGAAGTTGAGCGAGCCACGATAATGTCCCGCGATGAGCGTGTAGCGGACCTCCATCGGCGAGAAGCCCTTGGCGACGAGTTCGTCGAGCGTGAAGAGGTTGCCCTTGCTCTTGGACATCTTCTCGCCCTCGACCATGAGGTGAGCGCTATGGAACCAATGGGCGGCGAAGCCCTTCACGCCGGTGGCGCATTCGGACTGGGCGATCTCGTTCTCATGGTGCGGGAAGCAGAGGTCGATGCCGCCGCCGTGCAGGTCGAAGGTAGCCCCGAGGTGGGCCAGGGACATCGCCGAGCATTCGATATGCCAACCTGGGCGTCCCTCACCCCACGGGGAAGGCCAGAAGTTGGCGCCATCCTCGGGCTTCCGGGACTTCCAGAGCGCAAAGTCCGAGGCAGACTCACGCTCATATTCATCGGCATCGTTGGCCTCGCCAGCGGAATTCTCGTTCTGTGTCTCGAGCTTGGAGAAATCGATATGGTTGAGTTTTCCGTAATCAGAGCAGGTGCAAACCTTGAAATAGACCGACCCATCCTTGGCGATATACGCATGCCCTCGGTCCACGAGAGCCTTGATCATCGCAACCTGCTGGGGAATATGTGCGACCGCACTAGGCTCGACCTGCGGCGGGAGGAGACCGAGGGCCTTGCAATCGGCATGAAACTTATCTGTCCAAGTCTTGGTGAACGCCCCGAGCGTCTGACCAGTCGCCTGCGCACCCCGGATGGTCTTATCATCGACGTCGGTGATATTACGCACGTGCTTTACGTTCAACCCCGCCACCTCGAGGGTCCGGCGCAGGACATCTTGCACCGTGAACGTCCGAAAATTACCGATGTGGGCAGGGCCGTAGACGGTCGGGCCGCAGCAGTACATGCCGAAGACATCATGACCCGGCTTGGTCAGCAGCGGCCGCTTCTCGCGGGACATCGTATCGTGCAAAAACACGGGCATAGGTGAGTCAGTTAGCAAACAAGCCCCGCCCGGGGCGAGACGGAACTGTGGGCTCAGCGCTGAAGCACCCGGACGTAATCCACCACGAATTGCGCCGGAAAAACCGTCTCCGGGCCGACCGGGCCACCGAAGCCGCCGCCCACCGCGAGATTCAATACCAGGTGGAACTTCTGATCAAATGGAGCCGGGAAAGGCGCGCCCAAAGTGGACCACTGTTTCTGCTCCTGATATTGCACCCCATCGACGAACCAGCGTATCACGCCCGCCTCCCACTCTAAGGCGAACACATGGAAATCTTTCGTGAAGTCTCCCTTGGTCAGGCGATAGGGCTGCCCCTTGAAGATATTCTTCGGCCACGAGGCCCCGAAGTGTAGCGTGCCATGAACTTGATCTGGCTCCTGCCCCTTGAATTCCATGATATCGATTTCGCCACTGGCAGCCCAACCGCCGTACTTCTCCTCCGAGGGCAGCATCCAGAAGGCCGGCCAGAGCCCCTTCCCTGCCGGCAGCTTCGCCGACATCTCAAAACGGCCGTAGAGCCAGTCGGCGCGACGCTTCGTGCGAATACGAGCGGAGGAATAATCCTTCAATACCCCGGCCATATTCAACTTCTCCCGTCGGGCTTCGATGACGAGATGACCATTCTCGACGCGTAGATTGGCCGGACGGTCGAGGTAGTATTGCAACTCGCCGTTGCCGCCGCCGTGGCCGTTCTCCTCTACCGCCCATTTCGTCCAGTCGAGCTCCTTGCCATTGAAGTCATCGCGCCAGACCTCGCGCCACTCCGCGGCTACGCCGTCGAATGAAAGTGCCATCAAGAGAAACGCCAATACGCGGTGCATGGCATCATTTACACGAAAACCGCGTATTTCGACAACGTCATAAAACCAAAACGGCTTGTTCATCCCGCCCGAAACACCGATAACCCATGCCCCAACCTAACCACCCCATGAAACTCGGAACCAAGTCCCTGCACGCCGGCCAGAAACCCGATCCGACCACCGGGTCGCGTGCTGTCCCAATCTACCAGACCACCAGCTACCAGTTCCGCGACACGGAACATGCCGCGAACCTCTTCGGGCTGAAGGAACTCGGCAACATCTACACCCGCATCATGAATCCGACGACGGACGTCTTGGAACAGCGTGTCGCCGCCCTCGAAGGCGGTTCGGGTGCCCTCGCCCACTCCTCCGGACAAGCCGCCATCACTGCGTCGATCTTGAATATCGCTGGTGCCGGCGACCACATTGTCTCCGTGGCACAATTGTATGGAGGCACCTACAACCTATTTCACTACACCCTTCCGAAGCTGGGAATTCAGGTCTCTTTCGTTGACGGTGACGATCCCGAGAATTTCCGCAAAGCCGTGAAATCAAATACCAAAGCCTTCTACGGCGAAGGCCTGGGCAACCCGCGGCTCAACATACTACCTTTCGCCGAAGTCGGTAAGATTGCCCAGGAAGTCGGTGTGCCGCTGATTGTTGATAACACCGCCCTCTCGCCCTACCTGAACCGTCCGTTCGAACACGGGGCCAATATCGTCGTCCACTCGGCCACGAAACACATTGGCGGCCACGGCACCTCCATCGGCGGCATCGTCGTCGATGGTGGTAATTTCAACTGGGGCAACGGCAAGTTCCCCGGCTTCACCGAGCCGGACATGTCCTACCACGGCCTGCCGCACTGGGAGGCCTTCAAGGCTTTCGCTCCCGCCGGCGGAGCCAATATCGCCTTCATCATGAAGATGCGCCTGCAGTTCCTACGCGACGTCGGTAGCTGCATCTCGCCCTTCAACTCCTTCCTCCTGCTCCAAGGCCTCGAGACCCTGCACCTCCGCATGGAACGTCATTGCGCCAATGCCCTTAAGGTTGCCCA
>CAIRLQ010000203.1 GCA_903879465.1 uncultured Opitutia bacterium
CACGCCAACAGCTTCGTCGTGACCGGAGAGCGGAAATACTCAGACGGATAGCGTCCAGCAAAATTCACCTGCGGGGCGTCAGCTGCCGGAGTAAGGTACGACGACAAATCGCGATTCATCCAAGGAGCACAATAGGTCGCATAGGTCGGGACGCCGTTGGCATTCCCGTAGGCATCGTGCAGGGCGAGATCGAAGGGCGAGCAACAAACCAGAGCAGCAAGGGTCGGAACAATGACGCCTTCGGGCAGCGTGGTGTTAAATTTCTGGAGCAGTATTGGCATCGCTTGCTCCAGGAACTCATGGCCAATCTCCATGGCGTGGCCGCGGACAGGATAAGAGGCGTAGGCCTCCGTGAGCATATTGCAGAAATCCTGCAAAGCCTTCAGGCGGACAGCATAGGCGACCGGCGAGGGCCAGACCCACTGAACGCTCAGCGGAGTCTCACCCCACCCTTCGGCACGGGTGCCGTCGGCTTTCTCGACCGTGACGCAGACACGGGCGCAGACCACGCTCGTGAGCGTCTCATGGCCGAACTTAAGTGGCAACCTCAGGGTAACCGGCAAGGCATGCCAGCATACCGCACGAATCTGGACATCGCGCGGGTTCATAAGATTAGTCCTGTAAATCCTGCCCCGAGGTCTCGCGCCCGAACTGGGCGATGAAGAAACCGACAATGTAGACCAAAGTAATCGCTGCCGCCGCCTGTTGGTAACCACCGAGTTGCTTCACCAGCGTGCCACTAAGCAGAACGAATGGCACTGCCACGAGCCGGCCAGCATTATAGCACACCCCCTGTCCGGTAGCGCGGACACGAGTCGGGAAGAGTTCAGGGAGATACAGCGGGAAAAATCCGAAGAAAGCCGAAGTAGCCATACCGAGCAAGAATACCTTGAGCGTCATTAACACCGGAAAGACCCCAAAAATCAACGTCCCAGTCCAGTCCGAAGGAGTGCGATAAACCCAAGCCGTGACAAGAAGACCCAAGGCACAGAGAATCTGGTAACCGCGACGCCGGGGAAGCTTCGCCAGCAGCAACGGGGCGACGATTGTACCCACGCAAGCACCAGAAGAAAGTGCCACGAGTGCAAAAGCCTTGGCCCTGGTATTAGCAGGGCCGGCAAGTTCGGAAACCCAGAGCGGTAGCCATTGAACAGCTCCCCAAGTGCTCACAAAAACCACCGAGACCATCATAATCCCTCCGACGGTAGATCCGAGCAGTTCCCCACTGAAGATTTCCGCCAGGCGCGCCCGAGGCGGACGAGCGGAGGGCAGCAGGGCTTGCGCCACCTCCTTCCGGGCAGAGCGTTCCCACTTCTCGGACTCTGGCACGAAGAAACGAATCAATAACGTAATAATCGCAGGCGAAGCTCCGATGAGAAAATGAATACGCCAAGATTCATTGGAAGCGGGATAAGCCAGCGCCACGCACCCCACCAACACCATTCCTAAATTGGCAGCCATGCCGATCATGCCAGCCATCTTAGAGCGATGGCGCTCCGGCCAGGCCTCCATCACCAAGGCAACTCCCAGAGCCCATTCGCCGCCCATGCCGAGGGCAGCCATGAAACGAGCGGCCATCAGGTGGGTCGGATCCATGGCGAAGTAACAGACCCCAATAAAAATTGAGTAGAAAAGAATACTGATAGACATCGCCTTCACTCGTCCGATGCGATCGCCCAGCCAGCCAAAAGCCGCTCCGCCGAAGGCCGCACCAACGAGGAAAGCAGAAGTAATCCAACCCATCCAGCTACCGACCCAGACATTGATTGCCTGCGCCCCTTCGGCAGAAATATTGGTCGGCACCATACTCTTGAGCGCGGGGCTGGCTAAGAGAGGGAAAATCGCTTGCTCATAACCATCCATCATCCAGCCAAGGAAGCCAGCGAGTAAGGTCATCTGCATGCCCTTGGTAATCGCGTCTTTCGTGCCGTCGGAAGTGGTCATGAGGTTGTGACCATCAGAAGGACTTATTCCGGACCTTCAAGGGGCGATTTCCCGCCCGACCTTGGGGTTGCACACTTATGCATTCCAAGTAACTCATAACTCTATAAGCAAACTACCCATGAAGCCGCTGATCGACCGCCCCGAGGACCTACTGCCGACGACCCCTTGGTCCGCGACAAAATGGGCGTGGACGGCGGAGGAAGCCTTGGTCGACCACACCACCAAGGCCCGCCTATGCTCGGCGGCGCTCCTGCCCTTCAATGGCGGCGAACCGGACTGGCCGAGCTTCCTTTCGGAAATTCGCTGGCAGAAGGCCGCCGCCGACCATTACGGCGTGGAGCTCGTGCCAGTACTCAACGCCGACACGGGCTACATCTTTGACCTCGACGACAAGATGTACGCCGAGGTACTCCGCCAGTTCCGCTCAGCCTTCCCGGACATGCGCTTCATCGCCGGCATCACCGCCCACGGCGCGCAGGACGACACCTCCTTCAAGGCCGAGCGCTACCGCGCGCTACTCGACCTCGTCCAGGTCCACGACAACTGCGAAGTGATGATCATGACGTCCAAGTGGCTGAACACGCTCGACCCCGAGCGTCGCCGCGACGGCTACTACCAGATTGCCGAGTGGCTTGTCCGCCCCGGCATCGTGCACGCGCTCGAGCCAGCGTTCGTCCCTTGGGCCACGCCGTATGAACCTTGGCTCCTGCATCAGCTCGCCATCCACCCGAAGTTCATCGGCGGTAAGGTCAGCACGCTCGACGAACCGCACTTCCTCTATTGGGCCGCGATGTGTAAGGACCTGAAGCTCGATTTCGCCCCGCACAGCGGAGACGACTACGGGATCGCCACGGCGATCAAGACCGGCCTACCGCTCCTCATCGGCGCGGCCAGCAGCGCAGCCCCACAGATTTGTGCGGCGAAGGACATGTGGCTTCACGACAGCGTTCCGGGCAAAAAATTCCCGACCGGTACGGGCCGCTTCGACACCC
>CAIRLQ010000204.1 GCA_903879465.1 uncultured Opitutia bacterium
CAGACATCCTTATCACCGCGACCCGACAAATTGATCATCACGATATCGTCCTTCTTCCCCGCGGCCGCGACCTTGCAGCCGTGGGCGACGGCATGGCTTGACTCAAGTGCGGGAATGATGCCTTCCATGCGCGAGAGCAGCTGAAAAGCGTCGAGACATTCCGTGTCAGTGGCGTAGGCGAAATCAAGGCGACCGCGCTCACGGTAGTAAGCATGCTCCGGTCCGACTGCGGCATAATCCAGACCCGCGGAAACCGAGTGCGTGCCCTCGATCTGGCCTTCACCATCCATTAAAATATTGGTCATGCATCCCTGCAGGACGCCAAGTCGACCGCCGGCGAAGCGCGCGGCATGCTCGCCCTTCGAAATGCCCCGGCCACCCGCCTCCACGCCGACGAGCCTGACATTAGGCTCATCCAGGTATTCGAAGAACGCGCCGATGGCATTCGAGCCACCGCCGACGCAGGCCACCACGCTGTCAGGCAAGCGACCTTCCGACCGGAGGATTTGCTGCTTGGATTCGACGGAAATGATACGGTGGAAATCGCGAACCATCATCGGGTAAGGATGCGAACCGTAAGCGGTGCCCAGGATGTAATGCGTCTCGCGCACATTCGTCACCCAGTCGCGCATGGCTTCATTGACGGCCTCCTTCAAGGTGCGCTGGCCCGCTTCGACACCCCGCACTTCGGCGCCCATCAGCCGCATGCGGTAGACGTTGAGGGCTTGGCGCTCCATGTCCGTCGCGCCCATGTAAATTACGCACTTCAACCCGAAATGGGCGCAGACCGCGGCCGTAGCCGTGCCGTGCTGGCCAGCCCCGGTCTCGGCGATGATCCGCTTCTTGCCCATACGGCGGGCCAGCAACGCCTGGCCGATGACGTTATTAATCTTATGAGCACCGGTATGGAGCATATCCTCCCGCTTCAAGTAGATGCGGGCGCCCCCGACATGTTTGGTGAGCGATTCCGCGAAATAAAGGCCTGTCGGCCGCCCCGCGTAATCGCGCAGCATATCCGTGAAGTCCTTCTGGAAGGAGGGATCGCGGCGGGCCTCGGCATAGGCCTTCGTGAGATCCAGCAATGGCGTCATCAGCGTTTCCGAGACATACATGCCGCCGAACTGGCCGAAACGTCCGCGGGCATCGGGGACGGCGAAGCGCGGCTCGGTGGTCGGAATGAGACTGGAGGCCGACATGGGAATACCCACATAAAGGGAGAAGCTAACCCAAGGGCAAGCGACAAGGGGAAATCGTCGCAGGCTTGCCGAAAGACCGACGTTCGGACAATCCTGCTTCATGCGTCGACTTGTCTGTGCCCTACTCCTTTTCACGGCCGACAGCTGCTTCGCCGCGGAACAGACGGAAACCCCGGCCGAGACGCGGGCGGCTTTCACTTATGGCCGAGCCGTCGTCACCGGAACCGTCGAAGGCGTGACCGAATTCCTACCGGTGAGTTCGACGGGGCACATGATCATCAGCGATCGGCTAATGAACGTGCCCGATGACAGGCGTATCATCGTAAACGGCGTGACCGACCGCAAAGGCAGGGTGGTCACGCAGGAGCGCGTCGCCGATGACTATATTGTCATCATCCAAATCGGCGCGATTGCCGCCGTGCTGGTGGTCTTTTTCGGCCGTGTGCGTGGCGTGCTGTTCGGATTGATACGAGGTGAACGCCCTGCCCTGCGCCTGACCATCGCACTGCTGATTGCGTTCTTCCCCTCAGCCCTACTCGGCCTCTTCTTTAAAGAAGCCATCGGCACATATCTTTTCTCCGTGGAAGTTGTCGCCACTGCACTCATGGTCGGCGGAGTGATCATCCTGGGCACCGAACAATTGCTCCCCAGGGTCAAGTTCAGCGAGCAGGAAGTAGCTGAAATCAAACCTCGTCAGGCGCTGACCGTGGGCCTCTGCCAATGCTTTGCGCTCATCCCGGGCACCAGTCGCTCACTATCGACGATTCTGGGCGGACGCCTCGCCGGGCTCTCGAATCCTGCGGCGACCGAGTTCTCATTTCTCGTCGGACTCATCACGCTGACCGCCGCCTCGGTCTACAAGATGTGGTCGCTCGGACCTGCTTTACTGCAGGTCTATCCAGCCGGTCCGGCCGGACTGGGGCTGGTCGTCGCGGCCCTCACCGCCTTCATCGCCGTCAAATGGATGATTGGTTTCGTCTCGCGCCGGGGCATGGGGCCGTTTGCCTGGTATCGCATCGTCTTGGGCGGAGCTCTCCTGCTTGCCCTGGCATTGGGTTATAAGTTCTAAATAAAACATGCCCCGGGCCGCGATTGCGCCCCGGGGCATGTAAATTTAGCAACGTCAATATTAGACGCCCAACTCAAAGCCGGCGCGGTATTCGCGCCGAACGTAGGCGTTGGCGCCCTTGTCGTTCGTGACCTGCATCTTCTCGCCATCCCAGAGCAATTTTCGGTCGGGGAACCGCGAGGCCAAGTTTCCCATCAGCACCATTTCGGAAAGCGGGCCAGAGTAGTCGAAGTTCGACGACGCCGCGACGCCACCCTTACAGGCTCGGATCCAATCCTTCTCGTGTCCCGAAGAATTACCAGGGATACGCGGGATGGTCTTGTCCATCTTTTTGGCGACCTCGCGAAGATCGGAGTTAAGGATGCGCGGATTGAGGCCGTAGCAGCCGCAAACGATCTTACCCTTGTCGCCTATGAAATAGCATCCTCCATTCGGATCGCCGAAGGGCATATCATCCTCGAGTTCATCCGGACGCTGCGGCATGAGACCCCCGTCCCACCAGGTCATGGTCACGGGAGGCATGTCGCCGCGGGCAGGGAACTTGAAACGCACGATGGACGAACGAGGATAGCATTCGTTCTTACCGGTGGTCTTCTTGCCGAAGGTCTCGTACACGGTGGATACATTGCCTTCGACGCTCTCCGGATAGCGGAGATTAAGCGCCATGAATGCAGGGTCGATGATATGGCAGCCCATGTCACCGAGCGAGCCGGTACCGAAATCGCACCAGGCGCGCCACTTGCCTGGGTGATAGGCGGCGTGGAACGGACGGAGTTTCGCCGGGCCGCACCAGACATTCCAATCCATGCCTTCAGGGGCCTTCTGCTCGTCGGCAGGACGATCCATCTCCAAACTCTGGGGCCAGATCGGACGATTGGTCCAAGTATGAACCTCGCGAACCTTGCCAATAAGACCGGCGGCAATCCACTCGGTGACAAGGCGGATGCCTTCGCCGGAATGGCCCTGATTGCCCATCTGGCTCACGACTTTGTATTTGCGAGCGGTCTCGGTCAGGATGCGGGCCTCGAACACGGAATGAGCGATCGGCTTCTGCACATAGACATGCTTGCCGCGGCGCATGCACTCCATTGCGATGTAGGCGTGGGAGTGGTCGGGGG
>CAIRLQ010000205.1 GCA_903879465.1 uncultured Opitutia bacterium
CCAGTGATTGTACTGGGTAAGGAGGGCGAGAACGCCAAGGGCTCAGGACGCAGCGTCCCTGGGAATAACCTAGTAGAAGCGCTGACCGCCTCCGCTGATTTGCTCAAGACTTACGGCGGCCACCCGATGGCCGTCGGGATTTCGCTTGATATCAAGGACGTTGAGGCCTTTCGCGCCCGCTTCGCCGCGGCCATCCAGGCCCAACGTGAAGCCGGTGTGGCCCAGGTGGACGGTCGGGATATTGATATCGTGCATTGGATCAGGCCTGCGGAGGTCACGGATAATCTGCTCGATGACCTCGATCTCCTCCAGCCTTACGGCGAGGGCAACGCCGAGCCAGTGTTCGGGTTCAAGAGTTTCGTCTTCGATCGTCCGCCCACGCCGTTCGGCGAAGGCAATTTCCGGCATCAGCTTCCGCTCAGCGGCGGCCGGCGCTTAAACTTCGTCGCCTGGCGCATGGCCGATCGCATGCCCGAGCCTGGTAAGTCCGTTGAGATGGCGGTGAAACTGCAATGGAATCGCTGGCAGGGACGTCGTATCCCTCAGGCTGAAATCCTCGACTGGCGTTACGTTTCCTGAGTCACTTGCTCTTCGCAGGTTTGACCGGATTCACCGAGGCGGCGGGGGTGTCTTTAGGTTTTCGCTCCTGAATGCCGCGGAGGCCCACGGCTGTTCCGCCAACTTCCGTCGGTATGAGGAAATAAAGCGTTCGAATATCGGGGTGCTGATAGGAACGCAGGGTGCAGCCGATTTCAGGGCCGGCGGGGCCATGGGTATAGATTTCTCCGGTCGCGTATTCGTAGTCTGGTGCAGCGCGCTTAATGACCGAATGCCCGTTGGCGGGGATGCGGATAAGTTGCCCGGGGTAGCGAACCTCGATTTCCGTACCGGTCAGATTGATCAGCATCTGCGAACCATAGGGAAAGATGCCTTCGGCGTCATCGAGGGCGAGTACCTCCTGGTCTTTGCGGGCATGGGAGAAGAGTAGTAGGTATCGACCGTCATGCGGGAAGTTCACCGCGGCCGTAGGGTTCATGACGGTGGATTTCTTGGCGGCGGGCACGCGCTCCTCCTTTTTCTTCGCGACGCTTTCAGGGTTTTCGCCGGCTGGTCGTGAGAGGGATTGAAGTCGTAGAATCTGCCAACCGGCGGCCTCAATCTCCTTACTGGCGGCCATCATTTGCTCGGTCAGTAGGCTGTGGGCCGCTTCGAGGGCGGTAATCTGTTCCTTGTCCGCCTGTGTCAGCGGTTTGGTTCTTTCGGAGGATTGATGCCCGATTTTTTGGAGCAGTTTCGTGATTTCGACGTATTCCTCCGACGCCTTTAGGCTGGCGGTCTTGGCTCGGTTGAGCCTTTGCGTGGCGGCCTGCATTTCAGGTGACGGCGGGCGGGTGAGGGGTTTGCCCGCATCTTCCGCTATCCCGAATTGTAGATTACGCGGTCCGACATATTCCTGTTCTGCACTGAAGGCGTCGGTCGCGATATTGAGGTGCCGGAACTCACCGTTGTCTAGGAAGCCGATGTCCTTGATGGGCGCATCAAAAGAGAGTGTCCGAAAACGTATCCGTACTTTGACTTCCTCGTTGGGAATAGTCTGCGCCGATAGTGAGGTCGCGACCAGAAGCATCCAAACGCATCGATTCATAAATCTTTCAGCGCCAATTCGCGCACGGACATGATCTTGAAGCGACGGCCGAGGGTGCGATTGACCGAGTTGAGTAAGGGGTTATGTTCCTGGCATTCCGTCGGACTGGAGACTTCGGTTTCAGGGGGTTGGCTTGGGTCGCAGAATTCTGGTATGCGTTGGACAACGGCTTCAATCCAGCACGACGACGCGGGGACATTCGGATTAAGTGTGC
>CAIRLQ010000206.1 GCA_903879465.1 uncultured Opitutia bacterium
GCCTCCTTGGCTCATTACCCGACTAGCCTGAAGACGAATCCTCCACTCCGCGAAGAAGCGGACCGTCTCGCGCTCATCGCCGCGCTCATCGATGGCACCATCGATGCAATCTGCACCGACCACTCGCCCTGCACGGCCACCGAGAAGGATTGCGAGTTCGACCTCGCCCCGTTCGGCGCGGCGACGCTCGAAACTGCCTTCGCTGCAGCCCACACGGCCGTTGTCACTGGCGGACAGACCGACCTCGGCCTGCTTATTGCACGCCTCACCTGCGGCCCCGCTAAAGTACTCGGGCTCGCCGCTGGCACGCTGCGCACTGGAGCCGCCGCCGACCTGGTACTCCTCGATCCGAAAGCGGCATGGAAGCCCGTCGCTGCGGATCTGTATTCGAAGTCAGGGAACAACCCGCTGCTCGGCCGGGCCCTCACCGGACGCGTCCAAGCGACGTTCGTCGGCGCTCGTCAGGTTCACGGTGCTTAAGCGATGCCCTCGGAACTCGCCCAATCCTTAGAAGCTTTCGGGCCTTGGGATTGGGCCTGTGTCGGACTAAGCATAGCGACAGCCCTCGCCGGTGCCTACGCGTTGAAGTGCTGGCATAATCTGCCGGGCACGGACGCCGAGCCTACCGCGACCGCGACGGAAGCCACGGCGGCGTTCTTCGCGGCCATCGGAGCGTTCATAATCGTCTTCCCTGTCGTGACCCAGCTGGTGACGAGTCGTTTCGCCGGCCTTTTCGGCGCATCCCAAACGCACCTCTTCATCGGCGCCTGCGCCGGCCAACTCAGCGCCGCCGTGGCCATACTCGCCACCGGGAAATTCCTCCCGCACTCGCTGCATTGGGCTCCCAGCCTCTTACCTGCTGATGAGCAGTTCGCAGGACTGAGCGAGTTTCGTCAGGCCGTGCGTGCCTGGAGTTTCCCGCGCTGGATTCTCTCCTTCCTGGCGATCTTCACACTCGGCGTCGTCGGCACGATTCTTTGGAAACTCTTTTACCTGAGCTGGAATCAACTCTACCTCGCAGGCTGGGCCGGCTCGCCGCCGGCAGATGAATTACAGGATATCGTTCAAGTCGTCATGCGAACCGAGTTCTGGTCGCTTAAGTTCGTCATCATCACCTTGGCTGTGGCCATCGGTGCGCCCATCATGGAGGAGTTGGTCTTCCGGGGCATGCTCTACCCCTCGCTCAAACGCCTCTGTCAGCCGTTCAGCCCCGGCTGGAGCCGGCTGTTAGCCGCAATTCTCACCGGGATGGTCTTCAGCACTGCCCACACCTGCGCCTCGGCCGCCATCCCCCTCTTTGCCTTCGGAGCCTTCATGTGCCTGATCCGCGACCGCTTCGGGCTCCTGACCTGTATCAGCATCCACGCGTCGTTCAATCTTTGGAACTTAGTCTGGTTGAAACTCGCCCCGAACGCCTCCAACCTCTGAGGCCATGGGCGCCCTCACCACTCTCGCGGACCGCTCGGTCGCCAAGCTGGCCGAGGAGGAAATCATCCGCCGCGTGGTCCTCGCGCTCGCCGAAGCCGCCCCGCCCTTTCCCGAAGGCCCCGGCGGCGATTGCGCCCACCTCCCCGTCACGGGTGGCCGCGCTTTCCGCACCAGCACCATCGACTCGGTGATTCTCGGCCGACATTTCGATGTGGCCTGCGATGGCATTCGCGCCGGAACGAAGCTGGTAAACCGCAATCTCAGCGACCTCGCGGCCGCGGGCGCAGTGCCATCGGATGCACTACTCTCACTCGTGCTCGGACCCGATGTCGATGCGACCTGGATCGACGACTTCGCCCACGGTGCCGGACGCGCCGCCGCCAAGGCCGGCCTTCGTATCGTCGGAGGCGATGTCTGTCGCGGCAACCCCGGCACCTTCATCGGCACGCTCGCCGTGCAAGGCTTCGCCCACCGCGTGCTCACGCGCAAGACGTGTGCCGCCGGCGATGTACTCTTCGTCACTGGACAGCTCGGCGGCTCACTCTACGGCAAGCATCTCGATTTCTCCCCGCGCCTCGCCGAGGGCGAATGGCTCTGCGGACACGGTGAAGTCACCGCTTGCACCGACCTCTCGGACGGACTCGCCAAAGACCTGCCTGGCTTGCTCGGACCCAAGTTCGACGGGCGCATTAACGTCGCCGGCCTGCCCGTCGCCGACGCGGCCACGGCGCTCGCCAAATCCGACGGCAAGCCCGCACTCGAACACGCCCTGCAAGACGGCGAAGACTACGAATTACTTTTCAGCGTGAACCCTGAGCGCGCCGACCTGATCGAAGCGAATTTTCGAAAAGCCTTCCCGAAGACCCCGCTGACCCTCATCGGCGTCGTGGAAAGCGGCACCGGGCTCGCCCGCGATCTCGCCGACGGCCAACCGCTGAAGGCGCGCGGCTTCAGCCACTTCGCCTAATTAGAGTGCCTGACGGCGCGGGGCACGGCCTTCGTCGACTTCGATGTAATCAAACATCGTGTCCACGCCAGCTTCGGACGTGAGGCCGTTTTCCTTCAGGCGTCGCACGAGCACCTCGTTGGCTTCGTCGCGCCAGCCACGCTTCGTCATGAAACCGTTCCAGATCTCGATGTCGTTCGTGGAAAGCTTCCGTCCCTTCGATTCCGCCCAGGCAAGCATTTCATCCTGCGTCGCAACCGGATTCTGCAAGACCCACACACGTAACTCGTCATACTTGATGCCGAGATACTGGCAGCACCGATCATCGAAAGCCTTGCCGAGATTGTTGACAAAATCTGCGGGCAACTGACCCGCGGCATGGAGCCGAATTTTTGAAACCAAGCGAGGAAGGTAGACGAAACCGCGGACGGCTTCATAGGGGCTGAGGAGACCAGGAACGGCAGTCATGGGAGGGAAGATAGATGAAAGATGACCGATGACAGAGGAAAGACAAAACCCCAAGATAGGTCTTAGCGGATAGCGGTTAGCGGGTAGAAAAACAGAGGAAGACCGGGCGATGGGCTATCGAGCCTGAAACCCGGGGCAGGTCTCCGACCTCCATTCTCCCTCTGCTCGATGGAATTCCGAACCGCCAACCGCTATCCGCTATCCGCCATAACTTCGCTTTCACACCTCCCGCCCTCCATTACCTTGCCCTCCTCCGCCCCCTGCCTTTCCTACCCCTACCCC
>CAIRLQ010000207.1 GCA_903879465.1 uncultured Opitutia bacterium
CCGTGCCCACCTGCCCCCTGCGAAGGCTTTGCCTTCGCTCGACTTTCCGTCCCGGACAGGTAGAACTCTCTTATGTCTAAAAAGTCCTCCGCCAAGCACACCAGCTACCCTGATTTTCTGAAGGAACTCCTTGAGGCGAAGTCGCCGACGGGCCACGAGTTCGCGGCCCAGAAGGTGGTCGATGACTATGTCGAGAAGTCGGCCGACAAGTATTCAAAGGACGCACTGGGCAATCGTATCGCGGAGCTGAAGGGCAACGGCGGCCCGACGCTAATGTTCGCCGGTCACATCGACGAGATCGGCCTGATCATCTCGCACGTCGACGACAAGGGCTACCTGTACTTCGAATTCCTCGGTGGCCACGACCAAGTGATTCCTTCCGGCCGACGCATCCACATCCTGACCCGCAACGGCCCCGTGCTCGGCATCACTGGCAAGCGCGCGGTCCACCTACTCTCCCCCGAGGACCGCAAGCGCGTCCCGGAGCGCCATGACATGTGGATTGATATCGGCGTGACCAATCGCACCGAAGCCCTATCCATCGTGCGCATCGGCGACCCCGCCGTCTACACCGACGGTCCGGAAATCCTCCGCGGCAGCATCGGCGTGGCCCGCGCGTTCGACGACAAAGCTGGCGCCTACGTGTGCATGGAAGCATTCCGTCGCCTCTCGAAAGAAAAGAATCTCGCCGCCCGCGTGGTCTCAGTGGCTACCACCCAGGAAGAAATCGGTACGCGTGGCGCGCAGGTCGCGGCCCAGGGCATCAGCCCGGATGTCTCCATCGCGGTCGACGTCGGTCACGCCACCGACCACCCGGATGCGGATAACCGCAAGTTCGGTCGCTTCACCCTTTCCGGCGGACCCATCATCGCCCGCGGCCCGAACATCAACCCCGTCGTCTACGACCAGATGGTCGAAGCTGCTGAATCGCTCGGCATCCCTTACCAGATTGGCGCTGAATCGCGTCCGACGGGCACCGATGCGCGTGCCATCCAGATGGCCAACGGCGGCGTCGCCTGCGGCCTGCTCTCCATCCCTCTCCGCTATATGCACACCCCAGGCGAAGTCGTTGACCTCGCCGTGGTGGAGCAGTCCGTCCAACTCCTCGTCGAGTTCGCCTGCCGCGTGAAGAAGAAGCAGAGCTATAGTTGGTAATAGCGGACAGCGGTTGGCGGTTAGCGGTTGGGAAACTGCCTTGGGTAGGGATGTGACGACGTCGCATCCGTTCGACCCCGTTGCCAGGATTGGCCGTGTCTTAGCCTACAGCGGATGACGTTCTCATGGGCCGCCGTGAACGGACGCGATGGTGATCACGTCCCTACCCCAGACGCCACCCGCCACCTGTAACGAAAACCCCACCCCATCATCCGGTTTCCGGTCTCCCCTTGAGTCATGCATCGCCCTAACCGCCAACCGCTATCCGCCAACCGCCACTACCTTCCCTCTCCCCCATTTGACCTCACTCCTAGTCCCCCCTTACTCACGCCATGCCCACTCCTGCCATCGTCTGGCTTCGCCTGGACCTTCGACTCGCTGACAACCCGTCGCTCGAAGCGGCGGTGAAACATGGCGGCCCGGTCATCCCGGTCTTCATCCATGACCCCGAGGCCGAAGGACATTGGCAGCCCGGCGGCGCATCGAACTGGTGGCTGCACTACGCACTCGAAGATCTCGCCGAGCAGTTCGAGAAAGCCGGTTCCCCGCTAGTGATTCGCACCGGCGATTCGCTCGTCGAGCTCAAACAGCTCGCCAAGGAAACCGGCGCCGGACTCGTCACCTGGAATCGCCGCCATGAGCCCCTGATCATCGAGCGCGACACCCAGGTGAAGACCTCACTGCGCAACTCCGGCCTCAAGGCCGAGTCGTTCAACGGCAACCTCCTGCACGAACCGCATCTCGTAAAGACCCTCGCCGGTAATCCCTTCCAGGTCTTCACCCCCTTCTGGAAGAACTGCCTCGCGAACCTCAAGTTCGGCATCCCCCTCAAGGCTCCGAAGAAACTCACGACTTTCGACAAGCCCCTGAAGTCCGTCGCCGTCGCGAAGCTCAGCCTGCTCCCGAAGATCAAGTGGGACGGCGAGTTCCCGGCGGCGTGGGACCCGACGCGTAAAGGCGCCGAGAAGCGGCTGAAGGACTTCGTGGCCGCCCCGGTGAAGAATTATCCGACCAATCGCGACATCCCTAAGCTCGACGGAACCTCGCGCCTTTCGCCGTACCTGCACTTCGGCCAGATCTCGCCGCTCGAGATCGTCGACGCCGTGCGCAC
>CAIRLQ010000208.1 GCA_903879465.1 uncultured Opitutia bacterium
ACGCAGTGCTGACCCTACCTTTCCTTGCCCTAAGGCTTTTGGCTGGTTAGAAGTCGCTATGCCTTTTCTCCTTCCACGAATCATGATGCTGGGGGCGGTCATCGTCATCGCTGCGGGGGCGGCGGAAGTGCCGGCGTCGGGGTTGCTGGTGGATCTCGATGCCCGCAAGGGAGTGACCCTTGACGAGCAGGGACGGGTCACCTGTTGGAAAAATCAAGTCGGGGGCGAATTGACACGCGACTTTGTAGGCCAGCCGAAGGGACGTACCGACGCACTCGCGGGCCTCCCCTCCTTCGTGAAAGGAGAGCCTGTCTCGGTAGCGTTCCGTCAGCAGGAGCTGCTCTGTCATGATGAATCCGCCTTTGATGGATTGATTCGCGGGAGCGGCTGCACCTGGGTTGCCTTGATCAAGGTATACCCGCAACGCGTCGGCCTCAAGGACGTGAACTCGTTCTTCGGCAATCTGCGCAACGGCCAGAAATACGAAGGCATCTGGGGCTGCCTGGACGACGACAATACCGTCTGGTGGGGCGCGCGCAACGGCCTGACATTCGGGCGATTCGACGTTAATAACCCCAAGCTTAGCGGGCCCAAGCTGGCGGAGGGGCGATTTCATTTCGTCGCCGGACGCCTCGGGGCTGGTCAGGGCGAAGTTCCAGTTGAATTATTCGTGAACAGCCTCAAGCCCTGCGCGACTGGGCGTTTCCCCGTGAATCCGCAGGCGGACGCTTCGAGGCTCTCCATCGGGCAGGAGCGAGACGCCACGCAGCATCCCGGCAAGGAATCGTTCGACGGTGAGATCGCGCGCTTCCTGCTCTGGAATCGCCCGCTCACCGATGAGGAATTGAAGTCGGTATACAGGCAGTTTTGAGTCTGCGTGTGTAGGCGCGGACGCTCTCGCTTGCTTTGATTATTTAACCGGCGATTTCCTGGCGCCCTTTCGGGCTACTGCTTTCAAGCGATCGGCGACCGCGTCTACGATGGTCTCAGCGATGTCCTTGGAGAGGGAAGGATCGGCTTTGAGGATGGCGTTGACGTTGGCTTTACGCATGTCGCTCATGGCGGCCTCGAAGTCACCTCGCAGATCTTTCTTATCATTGTCGGAAGCG
Source organism: uncultured Opitutia bacterium (assembly GCA_903879465.1). GTDB lineage: Bacteria > Verrucomicrobiota > Verrucomicrobiia > Opitutales > UBA953 > UBA953. The sequence continues at coordinate 1,110 of CAIRLQ010000208.1, forward strand.
TACTCAGCGCGTTTCTTGAGTTCCGCCAGTGTGTTGCGGGCGGCGACGACGTCGGGATCTTGGCGCATCTTCCCGGCGGCCGCACGGAACTTGGCCATGTCGGCCTTGGAGACGCCGTCGACATCGGCCAGTAAGGCGATTTGCGGATTTTCGAGGGGAGCGGGCTTCTCGCTTTTACCGTCGGCTTTAGGTTCTTGGGTCTTCGCCTTGGCTTCCGCGGCGGCCTTACGTTCTACCGCGGCTTTCTGGGCGGCTTCTTGGTTCAACTGACGCTGCTTTGCTTCGAGCGCATTGAGCACCACCACCAGATTATCCTTCGTGAGGGAGGGGTCGAATTTCAAGGCCGCGTCGATGATTGACTTATGCATCGCTTCGACGGCCGCTTCCGCGTCTTTGCGTAGATCTTCTTGTTCGTTACGGCCCGAGGTGAATTTAGAGCGCTCACGCACGTCGGCCAGATGTTTGCGTGCGGCGGCGACAGATATGTCCTGGTAGGTGGCAATCAATGCTGACTTGATTTTTGCGTAGTCGGCGTCGCTGATGCCGGGAATCGCGTCGGGCAGGGCGCGTTTAATGGCCCTCGCCTGGTTGCCGGCTTTCTTCGATACCGGCGCATCCGTGCCGTCCGCCGCCTGAAGGGCAGGGGCGCTCAGGGTGGCGCAAAGGACAAGGAGAAGTAGGGGCTTCATGGCTGTTTATCTATATACACCGGGAGGCTCGGGGGGGTTGCACAAAAAAAGACCCCGGCGAACCGGGGTCTTGTTGGGAGCCTGTAATCCGTAGATTACTTAGCGGCTTCGTCTTTCTTCTTCTTGCCGCCCTTGGCCTTGGCGTGGGAGTCTTCGATCGCCTTGAGGACGGACTCGAGAGAAGCGTCAGCCTTGAGGATGGCAGCCTTGCGGGCTTCCTGGAGGGCCTTCATGTTATCAGGGCTCTTCTCTTCCTTGAGCTTGGCTTCAGCGGCCTTGACGCCAGCGTCTTCCCGGGCCTTTTCGGAGGCGGCGAGGAACTTCTTCCAGTCGTCGTCGGAGACGGCGTCGGGCTTCTGGGGGCCCCTCTTGGCGCCCTTTTCAGCCTTCTTAGGAGCGTCGCCCTTAGGAGCGTCGCCCTTAGGAGCGTCAGCGGCGATGAGACCAGCCGAGGAGATCAGGGCCAGGAGGAATGCGAGTTTCAGTTTCATATGTGTATGGGGAGGTTCACAGAATTAAACCCCGTGCCGCCGTCAAGGTTGCAAAATTAGGCTTAAATCTTATGACACTGACAGGGAATGACTTAAGGTGACTTTGGGGATACATATTAATGATATGAAACCGCTGTTTTGGCATGTTCCCCACGCCTCCACTCGCCTGCCGCGGGCTTTTCGGGGGGATTTTCGGGTGCCGCGGGCGGTTCTGCAGCAGGAGCAACTTCGTCTCACGGATTGGTATGCAGATGAGCTTTATCTTCCGGGAGCCCGACGGGGGGAGATGGTGCGGGCGGATTTCTCACGGCTGGTCGTCGATGTGGAACGCTTCGCTGAGGATGCGCGGGAGCGTTGCTCCGCCGTCGGAATGGGGGCGACCTACCTGCGGACGACGCAAGGGGAGGAGCTGCGTCGCCTGACGAAGGTGCGCCGAGCGGAGCTGCTGCGGACTTTCTATCGGCCACATCATGCGCGGCTCGATACCGCGGCGCGCGTGAGGCTGGAGCGCTTCGGTCGTTGTTTGCTGATCGATGCGCACACGTTTCCGGCCGAGCCTTTACCGACGCAGGTGGATTTTCGTGCCCCACCCGAGATTGGCCTCGGCACCGAGGGGGTGCACACTTCGCCGGAATTGCGCCGGCTGGCTGAAGATTATTTCCGACAACGAGGTTTTACGGTCGGCGTGGATCGTCCTTTCAGTGGATCGCTTGTGCCGAATCTTTTCTTCGGCCGGGATTCGCGTGTGCAATCCCTCATGGTCGAGGTGCGCCGCGACCTTTATATGGATGAGGCGACGGGGGCGAAACATGCCGGCTTCCGGCGCGTGCAGGCCGTGCTCGCCGGCTTCGGTCGTGTGTGCCAGCAGTTTTCCCGGTCCGGCACCTGTGCGGCGTGGGCTAAGTGGCCGACCATGCCGGCTTACTGAAAGACGACAGGCGCTGGTGCAGCGGCTGGTGCGTTAGCCGGAGTCGCGGCGGGTGCTACTAAAGGGGCCAAGGTGCTGGTGCCGTTGGCATTAAGGATCATGACGGGTTTATCGTTGGCCGGAGGCGCCGTGGCGGCAGATTGCCTCAGGATGTTCAGGCCACGCTCGCGGATGGCCTGTAATTGTTCCATGATACCCTGTTTTTGATCGTCCGAGGCCGTGGAGTATTTGGCTTCAAGTTCGCGCATGTTCGTGAAGTTGCCGCGGAATTCTTCATTCTGCATCGCGGCGCGGAAGGCGGCGCTCATTTTTTCACGATCTCCGCCAAACATCGCCTCGACGGCTTTCCTGCCGTCGGCGCGCCAGGTGGAGAATTTTGTATCGAGTTCGGTGATCGGGGCGGACTGCTTCACGAGATCTTTTTCTTGGACGTCGGTCCCGATATTATCGGATTTGCTTAGGAGAATCGATTTTGCGCTGCGCGCCTGAATTTTTTCAGAATTAAATTTGGCGCCGGGGGCGCCGCCGGATTTACGGGAGGAGGCAAGGGTCTTCTCGGGTGACTCCTGGTAAAAGGAGCGGTAAAGGATTACCCCGCCGACGGCGACGAGGGTAAAGCACAGGATGGCGAAGATGCGGTTCGAGTTCATGAGGTGGTTATAACTAATATAACTCCCAGGAAAAGCGGAAGTTCCCGGAAAGATGGCCCGAGGCGGTCTGTGCGGGAATTTTCCCGATTTTAGGGGTTATCGGAAGAAAATCAGCCGCCACCAAGTGCGGGTGAAGGGGAGGGCGAGGTGTTCGAGTCGGGCGGCGAGGAAGGCGGCAGCAATCTCCTTCTCGGGATGGCCGTCGAGTAACTTCGCCTCCGCGAGCTCGCGCTGCCCACGGCGCGAGGCGTCCTGCACCAACGAATGTTTGAGCAGGTGTGCGACCGAAAGTATCACGGCTAAAACCGAGAAGCCGGCGGCGGCGGGCATGAAGCGCCCCTTGCCGACGAAGACCAGCATGACTAGCAGGACGGGCCAGGCGTTACCCCAGAGAATCATGAAGGAATCCCACGAGGCGAGGTTGCCCAGTTTGCGGTCGCGGTGCTGGAGCGCGTGGCCGGCGAGACGGGCCGCGCGGGCCACGTCGAAGAGCCGGCTCCCTTCGTAGACCGCAGGTGACAGCTTGATCGCGGGTTCATAAGCCGAATAAAAATCCGTGATGGCGAGGGCACTTTCATCGACATCCACCTGCGGAATTTCGCCGCGCAGCAGGATGATACGTGCGGCCTGCGCGCCCGTGACGCCCCGTACAAGCAATACCTGGCCGTACTTACGTTCTAGGCGGAGCAGGCGGCGCCAGGCCAGCCATGGGAGCCCGAGGGAAAAGACTCCCGCGAGGCAGAAAATCAGCAGGATCTTAAACTCCAGATTCATCGCTCCCTTGACCCTGTCTATTCCGTGGGTTCCATCAAGTTATACCTAATTCAATTCGGCATAAGGCGGATTAGGGGGCATGGAAACCTTTCGGCGCCGTCCGCCCTCCGTTGACCTTGGGCCGGGCGAGGCTCACAATGTCCGCATGAATCCGGAAATCGTCAGGAGCTATCTCGTGGGGTTGCAGGATCGCCTCTGTGCTACGATTGAGGAAGTGGACGGCCAGGCGAAATACCTCACCGATGAGTGGAAGCGAGCCGAGGGTGGCGGCGGTCGCACCCGGGTTATCGCCGGCGGCACGGTAATCGAAAAGGGTGGGGTGGCTTTCTCAGACGTCCGCGGGCACGCGCTGCCTCCTTCGGCCACGATTGCTCGCCCGGAACTCGCCGGCAAAGGCTTCCGCGCCATGGGCGTCTCGGTGGTCCAGCACCCGCTCAATCCTTAGTGCCCAACCGCGCATATGAATGTGCGCTTTTTCTGCACCGACGGCCCAGATCCGGTGTGGTGG
>CAIRLQ010000209.1 GCA_903879465.1 uncultured Opitutia bacterium
CCGATTGTCGCCCTGCTCGGCTTCCTGACCGGACTAATCATGGCATATGTGGGCTTGATTCAACTTCGACAAGTCGGTGCGACGGTCTATGTCGCCAATCTCGTCTCCCTCGCCATGACACGAGAGATGGGTGCCCTTATGACTGGCGTAATCGCCTGCGGGCGCACTGCGACGGCATTCGCCTCCCAACTCGGCAGCATGAATGTCAGCCAGGAAACCGACGCGCTGCGCGCCCTTGGTATCAACCCCATCGAATACCTGGCTGTTCCTCGTATCTTGGCGGTAACCCTGATGGTTCCTTTACTAGCGATTTTTGCGACGTTCATCGGGATTTTCGGTGGCATGATTGTCGCCTGCGCCGGCGATCTCTCGGTTGAGCAATACCTGACCCAGGCCATCAAGGCCATTGCCTTTAAGAGCTTCATGGTCGGCTTCATTAAATCCATCGCCTTTGGGTTCATCGCTGCCTGGGCAGGCTGCTACCGTGGTTCCGTGGCGAAACGTTCTGCGCTGGGTGTCGGCGAGGCCGCCACTTCTGCCGCCGTCCTAGGGATAACCTTCATTGTGATTTCCGACGCTTTGTTCGCCGTCATCTTCAATCTCTTTGACCTGTGAGCGAAGTCGCCGCCGACATTCTTACCTGTGACGAGCTGTCCGTTGGCCACGGCGAACGCGTCATTATGGACCGACTTTCATTCGGCCTAGCACCTGGGAAAATCCTCGCCATCGTCGGACCGAGCGGATGCGGAAAAAGCACCCTGATGCGCGTCTTGGGAGGGCTAGACGAACCGCTGGGGGGGAAGACCACGCTGATGGGCGTAGACCTCGCCTCGGCTACCACCAAGGAGCGGGAGGCGATCCTTCGTCGAACCGGTTTCCTTTTTCAAGGCTCAGCCTTGTTCTCCTCACTGACCTTGCGAGAGAACATCGAGATGCCTATGAAGGAATTCCTAAAAGCCCCCCAGCGTGAGATTCATCAGCTGGCGGAATATAAACTCGCCCTCGTCGGGCTGGCCGACGCCATGGACAAACTGCCTTCCGAAATCAGCGGCGGTATGGCGAAGCGAGCCGGCATCGCGAGAGCGATGGCGCTCGACCCTTCGGTGATTTTTCTCGACGAGCCTAGTGCGGGCCTCGATCCGGTCAGTTCTGGTCGCCTAGATGAGCTCATCCTACGCATTCGCGAGGCCTATGGCACCACGGTCGTTCTCGTCAGCCATGAGGTCCCTAGTATCCTGCGGACGGCCGACTATTGCGTCTACTTGGACCCGGATACCGGCACCATGGGTGCTTACGCACCCCCCAAGGCATTACTTCAGGCTGGTCAACATGCCAAAGCCCACGCCTTCTTCACCCAAGCCCGTTTCGATTGAACTATGCGCAGATCTGCCAACATGACCCTTATCGGCGCTTTCGTCGTCGGTGGCATCGTGCTGTTCATTACGGCCGTTATTCTTCTTGGTGGGGGAAGTTTCTCTGGGTCGAAGCCCACGGCCATTGCCTACTTTGATGATTCCGTGAGCGGACTAGACATCGGCGCCCCGGTCAAATTCCGTGGCGTGAGCATCGGCAAGGTCTCACAGGTACTCCTCCGGACCGCTAGCCAGGCTGCCTCCGACTACTCTGTTCCCGTGGTGATGGAGTTTGCCCCCGACCTCTTGACCCGCCGAGGGCTCGATCAAGCCTTACTCCAGAAACAGGGCCTCCGCGGCTCGGTCGACAAGGGGTTGCGCGCTAAGCTGCAACAGCAATCCGTCGTCACTGGCGTTTTATACGTCGAACTGGATTATTTTCCTGACACGGCATTCAAACTGCACGAAGCCAAAGGTGAGGTCGCGGAGATCCCTACCCTACCCTCAAATCTCGGGGCCTTAACGAAAGCCGTTTCGCAGACCTTGGATCAGCTCAGTCGCATTGATTTCGTGTCCATCACTAAGAAGGTCGATTCCATCCTCGGCCGTATCGATCAGGGTGCCTCCAAGATTGAGTTCGAGAAGATCAACGGTAATCTCGTCCAAGCGTCAGCGAATATCTCCAAGATCACTGGCGACCCGGCCATCACTAAGGCGGTCAATGATTTTTCTACCGCGATGCAAGGCATCGATGGACTCGTCAAACGACTCAGCGGTAAGGTAGACCCGGTGACCGAAGACATCCAGGGAATGGCCGCCGCCGGCCGTAAGGCCCTAGAGCGCCTTAATGAGACCTCGGAAAACCTGCGCACCCTGACGAAACCTGGTTCGCCCGCCCGGCGTGACTTGGATCAGGCGTTGGCCGATGTCTCCGAGGCGGCGCAAGCCATCCGCTCACTTGCTGACTTCATTGAACGAAATCCTGAGACCATCATCCAGGGTCGGAGCAAGAATCAGACCAAGGAGACCAAGCCGGCGGCGGCACCCTCAGCTAAATGATACGCCGCACTCTCAGTCTACTCATCCCCGTACTCCTGAGCGGTTGCATTATCTTTGATAAAAAGAGCGAAGCGGTCAGCTTTCATCAACTGAGTGCGCCTCAGTCCTCCGCCTCTCGCCCAGGTCCTGAAATTTATGTCCCGCGTGCGGTGATCCCCTCAGCACTACGACGAGCCAATGTCGTGATGTTGGACGAGTCAGGCTGGGTACGCGTCGAGGATGCGCATCGCTGGATTAGCCCGCTCGACCGGGCCATCGCGGAAAACGTTGCGCACCACTTGACGAAGTTGACCGGACTGCCGACCGCTTTGCAGGCCACCGCGGGTGATCATCTCATCCTTCTCATCGACGTCGACCATATGAGCGTGACGGCTGCCAAGCAGGCCGTGCTTGACCTCCACTATCGATTGGAAAAATCAGATGGCACCCTTCTGGTCGAGCGCTCGCTCCACCAAACGAACCTCATGACCGAAACCACGCCGGAACAATACGTCCGAGCCCAATCCGCCAATCTGGCGGCGGCATCCGCGCAGATCGCCCAGTTAATCCCCCTTCGATGAGTCCCTCCCCCGACCCTCGCCCAGATGGCTATTCGGAAGTCACTGGCGAAATCTGTTACGACTTACCATCTGCCTACATTCCACACCGGGCTACGGGTTTGCTGCATCTGCCGCGCTTCATCGCCAAGGCCCGCAAGCACATCAAGGGCGAACTCCCCAAATCCTATCAACGTAATTTCGGTAAGGGCTTCGACCGTTTCCTCTGCTTGCATCTAGGCGTCAATCCTGAGCAGGTCATCGAATGCGTCCGTGCGGCCGCCGACGATCAGGACCTCGACGCCCGCTTACTGGCAATCTTCCCCTCCGACCTTCGGGTCCATGTCTGGAATCGTGAAGTTGTGCAGAAAGGCTTGAGCGAGATGGGCCGCGGGGTCCTTGAGGAAGCCAAACGCAAGATGGGTGCCGAACTCCGTACCGACATTATTACTTTCGCCGACATGATTGATTTCGATGAAGGCCGACTTCTGTGAACACTCCCGACCCCCATCCTAACCGCTTAGTTATCCGAGGAATCGACGCTCTGCTCGCTTGCCTCAAGCATCACCCTAAAGCGCTGCGCGAAGTGGTAGCTACCGCCGCCTTCGCTCCGAACCTCGCCGAACATGATGCGGTCTTCGCGGAACTCGGAGTGCAGACGCGAATCGTCGGACCCATCGAACTGGCGAATACGGCGGAAGGTCCCTGTGACGACGTGTGCGCGCTGACGATGCGTCCGGATTTCGGCTTGGCCCGAATTTCGGATTTCACCGACTGGCGTGAATCCCGTGAGAGCATTGTGATCGCCGACGGCATCACCGACCCCGCGGACCTCGCATCCATCGCTCGTTCCATGGCGGCCTTTGGCCTGAAGCGCCTTCTGCTTTCCGGCGGTACCGAGAAACTCGCCTTCGACCCGGAGGCCTGGCATCTCTCTCGCGGCACTATGGAACAGCTACGACTGATGCGTGCGGCCGCCCTCGGCGGTCTACTCCGCTTAGTCGAAGATCGTTGCTGCGTCGTTGCCCTATCCCCCTCCATGGGGCGCAAAATCGACCTTGGCACCCCTGTGCGAGTTCCGGCGCGCCATTTGGCCCTACTTATACCCGGAGGGAAACTAGACCCAGACATCCAGCCCCGCGTCGAACACTGCTACCGTTTCCCGGGATTGGTCGGTCAGCCTGCCCTAACGCTCGCTGAAATCGCCCCTTTGGCTATCGCCTGGTTTGCCTCCACGCCCATGCCCCGCGCCGACGGCTTCCTAGCCCGCAAAAGGGCTCGTCACGTCAAAGATAACGATTCCAATCCGAGTACCTAAATTTCGCCATGTCCCAGCCCGCACCCGGCCCCGGTGAGAATGTCATCTCACTTCAGAGCATCAGCCGAAACTTCTTCACCGCGCTGCAGCGTCAGCACGACATGCTGGCCTTTAGTATCGCGGGCATGCACACGGCTGACCCGAAGACCTACGAGCATTTCTCCTCGGTCTCGCGCGTGATGCCAGTGCCACAGGCACACCTGCCCGCCGACCAGATGTTAGCTTACGCTCGCAGCCTAATGCTGCGCACGACCATCAATGACCTGCTAACGCTCTCCGCCGAATGCATGGTACAGTGTCATCTGCTCTGCCTATTTATTCGCGAGCAAGGCCACAAGCGTGAGCGAAATCCGATCATCGAAAAAAATATTGGCGATAAGCAGCAGGCCTTCGCGCGCATGACGTTGCAGGACCGCTTTACCGAGCTTGAGGAATCTTTCGGTATCGTCTGCGAGCTCGAGGACGGCATCTTTAGCCTTGCCGCTGCTTTGCGCGTTTTGACTCGAGGCGGACTCGTCACCAACGACGATATCACCCCAGACGGTGCCCTGACGCTTGAATTCAAAGCGATGAAGGATTTTGAAGTTCCAGCCGAAATAGGTGCCACCCCGGAGGCTGCCGCCACTGAAGCGCCGCCCGGCGTCACCAAACACGGCGTGCCGGACGACGCTAAGTCCAAAACCGTCTCCAAGCTCACGGATAC
>CAIRLQ010000210.1 GCA_903879465.1 uncultured Opitutia bacterium
ACGGTTATCGCCATCACGCACGACCGTTACTTCCTGGACAACGTCGCTGGCTGGATTCTGGAACTTGACCGTGGCCGCGGTATTCCTTGGAAGGGCAATTACTCTTCCTGGTTGCAGCAGAAGCAGCAGCGTCTGGAGATGGAGGAGAAGCAGTCCGCCGCCCGCTCACGTTCCATGGAGCGCGAACGCGAATGGGCCGCAGCCTCACCCAAGGCCCGCGTGGCCAAGAATAAGGCCCGTCTGCGCGCTTACGAACAGATGCTCACCCAAGACCAGGGTCAGCAGGAGAAGGCCGCCGAAATCTGGATTCCCCCTGGCCCGCGTCTCGGCGGTGCGGTCATCGAGGCCCGCGGCCTGATGAAGGGCTACGGCGATCGTATCCTGATGGAGGACGTCAATTTTACAATGCCCGCCGGAGGAATCGTGGGGGTCGTCGGCCCCAATGGGGCCGGCAAGACCACGCTCTTCCGGATGATCACCGGTCAGGAGAAGCCCGACAAGGGCACGCTGACTGTCGGCGAGTCGGTGAAGATTGCCTACGTCGATCAATCGCGCGACGCCCTGCCCGCGGATGCGCCGTTGTGGTCGGCGATTTCCGACGGGCAGGATATGGTACATCTCGGTAAAATCATGGTACCGGCCCGCGCCTATGCCGCCCGTTTCGGTTTCACGGGCGATGTGCAGCAACGCAAGGTTGGGGTGATGTCGGGCGGCGAACGCAATCGGATTCACCTCGCCCGACTCATCAAGTCCGGCGCCAACGTGCTGCTGCTCGATGAACCGACCAACGATCTCGACGTGAATACCATCCGCGCGCTGGAGGATGCACTCGAAGGCTTTGCAGGTTGTGCGGTCATCGTGACCCACGACCGCTGGTTCCTTGACCGCGTGGCCACGCACATCCTGGCTTTTGAAGACAATAGCACTGTCGTCTGGCACGAGGGTAACTACGGCGACTATCTTGAAGACCGGCGTAAGCGCCTCGGCCTCGAGTCGGATACGCCACGCCGTCCGAAGTATCGCCGGCTTACGCGCTGAGTCGACGCGCCGCCCGTAGGCGTTGCTTCCAGCTATCCGCCGCGCCGGTGAGTTGCGTTAGCTGCGCTTCCGTCATGCGCCACGTCCAGTTGCCCTGAGGGTTGCCGGGTGTATTGAAGCGCGCCTCTGCGCCTAGCCCGAGTAAGTCCTGGACGGGGATGAATGCCGCGATGCCCGGCGAAGCCAGCGCGACCTCGGCGAGAGTGAAGTGTGGGCTTTCCATTGTGCCGTAGAGCTCCGCGAGGCGTTCGCGTTCCTGCGGCTGAGTTTGCTTGAACCACCCAGCGAGGGTGTCGTTGTCGTGTGTGCCAGTATAGACAATCCGGTCTTCGGTGATATTGGGCGGGTAGTGCGGATTCTGTTCAAGTTCCCCTCCAAAGCCGAACTGTAGCACCGACATGCCGGGGAGTTTCGCGGCCTTGCGGAGCACCTCCACGCCAGGGGAGAGCAGGCCGAGGTCTTCAGCAACGAGTGCCAGATCGCCAAGCGCGTTCGTGAAGGCCAGGTCCGGCCCCTGGCACCATTCGCCGCCGCGGGCGTTGGGCGCACCCGCGGGTACGCTCCAGTAGTCATGAATACCGCGGAAATGGTCGATGCGGATGGCGTCAAATAGTTCCAGGTCATGCCGCACACGTGCCTTCCACCAGGCGAAACCGTCGGCGGCGTGATGGTCCCAGCGGTAAAGTGGATTGCCCCAGAGCTGGCCGTCTTCGGCGAAGTAATCCGGCGGCACGCCGGCGACGGCCGTCGGGCGACCATCGGCGTCGAGTTGAAAAAGTTCAGGACGGAATTTCGCGTCACAACCGTCGCTGGAGACGTAAATCGGTTCGTCGCCGAAAAGGCGCACGCCGCGCTTCTGCGCGTAATCGCGGAGGGTATTCCATTGTGCAGCGAAGAGGAACTGCAGCACGGCGGCTTCGGCGCGCGCGGTTTCGCTGACGGCTTGGTTACTCCAGGTGTGCGGTGCGGTGAAGCCGTTGCTTTCGCGCAGCGCGGAGAAGCGGCACCAGTCATCCAGCCAGTAAGCTTCCTTGCGCCGATAGTCTGCAAAGGCTTTATCCTCTGCCAGAGAAGTGCGACCGCGTTCGGCGACTTTGCGCAGAAGGGGTCTTAGTTCGTTCCAGAGTCGTCCGTAGTCGGTGGCCTCGTTGCCGTGTCGGCTCAGTGCGACTTTTTCCCCTGAGGTGACGAGTCCCCGGGCTTCAAGATCATCCAAGTCCAGCAGGTAAGGATTGCCGGCGAATACGGAAAGAGCCTGATACGGCGAGTCTCCGTAGCCCGTGGGGCCGAGGGGACAGACTTGCCACCAGCTAAACCCGGCGGCGTGCAGAAAATCTACGAAACGTCGGGCCGCGTCGCCGAGGTTGCCGACCGGGCCTTCGCCTGGCAGCGCGGTAACATGGAGCAGAACGCCGGCGGTGCGCTGCGGGAAGGCCTTACAGCGAAATGGGGCGGCGGGAACCCGGCCGACTTCGGCCTCAGGGTCGCGTCGGTTCGCGCTCATCTCAGCGAATCTCGACGAGGTGCTTGCGGCGCAGGTCAGCGATCCAGGTGTTCATCGCCGCTTTGAAATTCTCGGCACGCACACGGTTTTCGATGTCTATGATGACATCGGGGTCATTCAGGTCGGCGTAGCCCTTGGGGTGGAGGCCTTCCCGGACGACGATGAACCAGACTGGCTTGCCGCCGGGGAGGTCGAATTCAATGGCTTCAGAGGCCTGCCCGATCGGGAGTTTCTTGATGACGCCAACGACTTTTTCATTGATAGCGTCGACGTCGCGCCAGCCGGAGTCGCCGCCCTTCGTGGCGTAGCCGTCGGTGCTGATGCGCTCGGCGATATCGCCGAACGTGGGCGCGGAATTAAGTTTGGTAGTGTTGATTTTGAAACGGGCGAGCGTGGCCGGGATTTTTTCGGGGTGGCGCAGGGCGTCGGCCCAGACGGTCGCCCGCGCGCGTGCGTCTTCGGTCGATTCGGCTACTCCCGGGGTCAGGGTGAGCTGCCGGAATCGGATCTGCTCGTTGCGGACAAAGTCAGCTTTATGCTTCTCGAAATATTCGGAGATCTGTCCGGGTCCGACGACGAGGGCGGTGCGCCGGACTTCGCTGACCATGTAATCAAAGATGATTTCGTCTTCGATGAATTTACGGTGTGAGATGGGGGTAAGGCCGGCGGCCCGGAGGGAGGCGACGTAGCGGTTGCGGTCTCCCCCGAAGTCGCGCCGGATGATCTCTTCGATACGCCCATCGGTATAGATCGCAGGCAGTTTGCCGGTTCCAGCGCGAAATTCGGCAATGACGAGCTGATGCTCGGTCATGGCGTTAAGGGTCTCCTCCTCGACTTTGGCGAGTTCCTTAAAGAAGGTCTTATCGCTCTGGCCTTTAGCGCGCAGCTGCTGGGCGGAAGGTTCTACTTGGCGGCGGATATCGGACAAGGTGATGCCCTGTCCGGCGGCCGAGGCGATGATGCGGTCGGAGTTAATTTCCGACAGGCGCTTCGCGGCCGTTTCCTCAAGGGTAGCTGGCGCGTTTTGGGCGGACGCCGCGGCGGCGCTGAGCAGGAGGGCGAAGGAGATGGAGAAGGCTTTCATGTTCCGGAGGGAGTAAGGATGCGGGCGAGGAATCCTCGGATTTCTTCGAGTTTCCGCAGGGGGTCCTTGACGGTCAAGCGGGGAAAGCGGTTGCCGACTAGAATCGGCTCGGGCGCCCGCTGATTCGCAACACTCAGGCAGCGCAGGGTGTGGCCGTCGGTTGTCACCGAAATGACACCTTTCTCCTCCGCGAGGCAGCGGATCTCGGCTAAACTCAGTAAGGCCTCCGCTTCGGGAGGTAGCTTGCCGTATCGGTCTTTGAGCGAGGTCCGTAGTTCGGCGACCTCCGCGCCGTCGAGGGCCAGGGCCACGCGCCGGAACGCCTCGATGCGCAGGCGGGTCTCGGGAATCCAGTCCGCGGGGAGCGTGGCGGTTAGTAAGGCGACTTCACCGTCGCTCGAATTAGCCTGCTCGGTGCCGAGCGCGGCCTGCGTGTGGTCGATAAAATCTAGGTTCACTTCGCAGCGTTCGCTGATCGCGCCCTTGTCGCCACGCAGCTTGGCCACGCTGCGGCGCAGCAGCTGGCAATAAAGATCAAAGCCCACGGTGGCCACGTGGCCGCTCTGGGCCGCGCCGAGGATGTTGCCCGCGCCGCGCAGCTCGAGGTCGCGCATAGCGATACGGAAACCGGCGCCGAGCTGGTTGTATTGTCGGATAGCGGACAGGCGCCGATGCGCCGTGCCGACGAGCGCGGCGTGGCGATGGAGGAAAAGGTAGGCGTAAGCCTGGCGATTAAAACGACCGACGCGACCGCGCAGCTGGTAGAGCTGCGCCAGTCCGAACCGGTCCGCGCCCTCGATAATGAGGGTGTTGCAGTTCGGGATATCCAGACCGGTTTCAATAATCGTCGTGCAGACGAGCACATCGTATTCGCCAGCGACGAATGCGGACATGGTCTCCTCTAGCTCGCCCGCGCCCATCTGGCCGTGGCCGACGATGATGCGCGCCTTGGGGAGCAGCGCGGCGAGGCGCTCCGCGACGGCACGGATTGTCTCGACGCGATTGTGCAGGTAGAAGACCTGTCCGCCGCGGGCGAGCTCGGCCTTCACGGCATCACGAACGAGTTTCTCATCGTAACTGCGTACAACGGTTCGGATGGGGAGGCGCTCGCGCGGTGGTGTCTCGATGACACTCAGGTCGCGCGCGCCGACCAAGGCGAGGTAGAGGGTGCGCGGAATCGGCGTGGCGCTCATGGCGAGCACGTCGACTTCGGAGCGTAATTCTTTGAGGCGCTCCTTATGCCGTACGCCGAAACGATGTTCTTCGTCGATGATCACGAGGCCCAGGCGGCCGAAGCTCGTGCCATCGGAAAGCAGTGCGTGTGTACCGACGACGATATCCACCGTGCCAGCCGCGGCCCGCGCCCGGACGTCGGCTTTCTGCTTGGCGGTGCGGTAGCCGCTGAGGAGTTCGACGGAGACGGGCCAGCGCGCCAGTCGCTCTTTAAAACTTTCGAAGTGTTGCTGGGCCAGGACGGTCGTGGGCGCGAGAATCGCAACCTGTCGCCCGCCGAGCACGCATTTGAACGCGGCACGCAGGGCCACCTCCGTCTTCCCGAAGCCGACATCACCGCTGACTAACCTGTCCATGGGTGCGGGGCGTTCCATGTCGGCTTTCACTTCGGTGATGGCGCGCGCTTGGTCGGGTGTCTCGCGGTGCGGGAAGGAACGTTCGAATTCGCCCATCCAGGCGTTCTCCGCATCCTTCGGGTGCGAGATGCCAGGCTTGGTGGAGCGCTCGGCCTGCATCGCCAGCAATTGCGCGGCGAGGTCCACGGTCGCTTTCTCGGCGGCTTTACGCGACTTTTCCCAGCCGCCTCCACCGAGTTTGGAAAGTTTCGGATGGATCCGGCCGATGCCGATGTATCGCGTGAGGAGATGCGATTCCCGCACCGGGAGGTGTAGCATCGATTTCGCCGCAAACTCGAGGCCGATGAAGTCTTCGGTTCGCCCGTTATGCTCGTGGGCCTTGATGCCACGGAATAGGCAGACGCCTTGCGTCGCATGCACGAGCGCGTCGCCATCGGCGAGTTCGCCGAAGTCAAGGGCGCGGCCGACAGCGGCCCGAACGGCGGTGCGCCGGCGCGGCAAGGAGGCGAGCGGTCGCTTCCGCCTTCCGAATAGTTCGCGCTCGGTGAGCAGGATGAGTCCGTCCCGGAGCAGTCCGGGAAGTTTTCCGGGGGCGAGAAGGATGCCGCCGCCGAAGCGTCCATGGATGACGCGCGGGGCAAAGCCGCGGATCTTGGCGCCAGCGACGTCAGCGTTAAGTCGATCGACGGACCCGTCGGTGTCGCCGGCGAGCAGGCAGGGGCGGCCGTCTTTGGTCAGTGAGGCCGCGGCGCGGAGCAGCGCGGGTCGGGCCTCCGAGCTATCCGTGGCACCGCCGATGAGTAGTGATTCCCCTGGCGCAGATTCAAGGGCGAGGGCTTCGTAGCCGACCGGAGCATCATCGGTCTCTTCGAGGACGAGTGCATCGACTTTAGCCCGGTCGAGCTCCGTGCAGAGAACGTCCTCGTGGCAACGGTCGACCGAGATGATCAGCGCGTCGGCGGGCAAGTGCCGGAAGAACGGGGCTTCGGGCGCGGAGCTCGAATCGTCGCGCGGGGCGCAGATGACGAGGCCGTCGACTTCGCCTTCGCTGCGTTGCGTCGCGGGGTCGAATGGGCGAAGTGATTCCACCGTGTCACCGAAGAGGTCGATGCGCACGGGCATCTGGGCGTTGAGTGGGTAGACGTCGAGGATGCCGCCGCGCAGGGCAAACTCGCCGGGCTGCTCGCAGAGCGCCTCGTGCGCGTAGCCAAAATCTTCGGCAAGCCGCTTGGAGAAATCGCGGAGCGCGAGTTTATCGCCCTTGCGTAAGACGATCTCCGCCATGGCGCTCGCCTCGGGTGCGGGCGAACGTCGGGTGATGGAACCCGGGGTGCAGGCGATGAGCAGCGGTTTCTTAGGGTCGTGGCCGCCATGGCGCAGCAGGGAGAGGACGCCGAGCAGATCGCAGTCGGCCTCGAAGGCCGGAACCGCCGCGTCAGATTCGGTTAGGGTGCGGGCGACGGGCAGGGCGCCGTTGAGTAGCGTGAGGAGCTGGGAGGTTTCTTCCGCCAACGTTTCGGCCGCACCGAGATTCGAGGCCAGCAGGATAATCACGCTCCGCTCCGAGCCTTCGGAGCAGGCACAGGCCGCCCAGGCGTGCGCGGGCACGCCGGTCAGGGCACGGCGTGGCTGAGCGGGCATGCGCTTATCGAGTTGGGAAGCGCCGATGGGTCAAACCCCGTTCACGATTCGCTCAGCGACTCTGGGCGAGTCGGGCGAGGGCGGTGTCATTTTCCGAGGGAAGCTGCTTCAGGGCCACCCCCGCCTGTTCTTGGCCGGTGAGAACCTCCGTCAGATTCATGCGCTGACGTAGTTCGCCTAAGTGCGACCGATCGTTGTCCTGGCCCGAGAGTTCATAGATTACCAAGCGCCAGGCATAGGCGGTGGCGAGGTTCACGCCCGTCGTGGTGCCGCTCTCGTAGTGCTCGGCGAGCAACTGCATGGCGACGGTGTCGCGCTTCAAGGCGGCTTGCGTGTAGTAATCGATGGCCAACCGAAAGTTCTGCGTGAAACCTGGATGGCCTTCCTCGTAGGCCTCGCCGAGCATCCGGAGG
>CAIRLQ010000211.1 GCA_903879465.1 uncultured Opitutia bacterium
ATCAGGTACGAGTGCGGGTCCTGAACCTGTACCTGGTGCTGAACACCTGAACCAGATAACTGAGGGCCGAGACCTGAGAACTGAGAATGATTTTGTCCCAGCGGATGCGATGGCATCGCGTCCCTACCCAGGGGTGGCCACGGGGTCAGACACGTTCAGGATTCCGAACGAAGTCAGACCCCATTGCCTCGCGTTTACCAACTCACGCGGAAGCCGCTGGTGAGGCCCCAGCCGGAGTAGGCGCCGCCGTCGGCGGCGCGGTCGTGCATGTGGGCGTGTTCGACGGCGAGCATCCACTTGAGCTTATGACCGTAGAAATAGCGGTTCACGCCGAAGTAATATTCCTGATAACGATCGCCGCGGCCGGCGGTGACCCAGCTCTCGTAACGGGTCATGAACACCCCGTTGGCCAGTTTGCTGTCGAGATAGGTGTAGCGGAAGACCAACTGCCAGTCTGCGTTCAGATTATAGATCGGCTCAAACTCTAATCCTTTGAGGTCCGATTGGGCGCCCTGCCCTTGCGAGGCGCAAAGATCAATATTGAGCGTCCACGGGCCTTGCGTGAATTGTCCGTTGAGCGAAAGCGCCTGCTGGTTATCGCGGCAGAACATCTGAGGGGAGCCCGTGCCGTTCTGCGGATCATCGCTCAGGAGCAGATAATCCAAACGAACGAAGGCCTTCTCACAGCCCCACTGTTCGTCGAAATGCCAACCGGTCGAGACCAGCCCGAGCAGGCCGGCGTTGAACTTCCCGAAATAAGGATCCGCCGTTCCGGCCGTGAAGACACCCGTGCGGTAGAACCACTTTCCTTTGTCGCCCTCAAAACTGATACCCGGAATCGATTCCTCGATGAGCCCGATGTTATAGGAGATGAAACTCCGGTCGATCGTCGGCAGCACAAGGGAAGAAGTCGAACCATCGAGGGTAAAGCGCACGCCTTGGCGGCCGATCGTCCAAGCCTGCTCCGGACTAGGCGACCATTTCACATAAGCATCCGTGACCTTATTGAAGATCGGGTGAGGTGCACCGACGTTAAAATCGAACTCCGTGGAGAAATACCAGTCTTGCAGGAACTGCCCCTTCAATCCTAGGCGGGAACGGCGATTACCCCAGCCGGTGCGATCGTGTTCGCCATTACCGAAGCAATACCAATCGAACTGTTCGCGCCCAATGAAGCGGAGCTCCTGGAAGAAATCCTCTTTTGTCCCCTTCAGGAGCAGCGCGTGATCCCAGAGCTGATCATAGGCCGAAGGGGCCGTAGCGGGTGCGGTCTGGGCGGCGAGCGGCAACAGGGAAAGCGCGGCGAACACCAGCGTGGACGGATGAATTCTCATAACGAAGTTATCGGGGCGATGCCGAACCAAAGACAACTCGAGCGTGAAAACGACATTTAAAGAGCAGATAAGCGTCATATTGAAAAGTTGCCACGGGCCGGGAGCGGACCTAACTCAACACACCCCGCCCCGCCATGTCCCTATCCCGTCGCCGCTTCCTGACCACCGCCGCCGTCGCCACGCTCGGCTTTCCCGCCCTCGTGCGGGCGCGCAACCTGAATTCACAACTACAGATCGCCGCAGTGGGTTGCGACGGCAAGGGCCACTCCGACATCATGGAAGTCGGGTCGCACGCCAAGGCAAAATTCGTCGCCTTCTGCGATATCGACGCCGCACGTTTCGCAAGGGCAGACGCCAAGTATCCCGGCCTACCCCGCTTCACTGATTTCCGCGAGATGTACGCCAAGCTCGGCGACGGTTTCGATGCCGTGA
>CAIRLQ010000212.1 GCA_903879465.1 uncultured Opitutia bacterium
GCAGACGGATGATTTCTATATGATTCCGACGGCCGAGGTGCCGGTCACCAATTTCTTCCGCGACGAGATTCTCGATGAGGCTACGTTGCCAGTGAAGCGCGCCGGTTACACGCCATGCTTCCGACGCGAGGCCGGCAGCTGGGGGGCGCACGTGCGTGGCCTCAATCGCCTCCACCAGTTCGACAAGGTTGAGCTCGTGAAATGGGTGCATCCCGAGAAATCCTTTGAAGAACTTGAGCTCCTGCGCGGCGATGCCGAGCGCCTGCTCCAGAAGTTGAATCTGCCTTATCGCGTGTTGCTCATTTGTGCGGGCGACATCGGCTTCTCTCACAGCAAGCAGTACGACCTCGAAGTCTGGGCCGGCGGCCAGAAGCGCTGGCTCGAGGTCTCGAGTTGCTCCAATTTTACCGACTTCCAGGCCCGTCGCGCGGGGATACGATTCCGCCCGAAGGATGGAAAGCCAGAGTTTGTGCACACTCTCAACGGTTCTGGCCTCGGCCTGCCGCGCGTCCTCGCCGCCATCCTGGAGAACAATCTCCAGGCTGACGGATCCGTGCGCGTGCCTGAGGCGCTTCGCCGCTGGTACGGCAAGGAAACGCTTTCGTTCTGACGTCCGCTTTGGATTGGCAGGGCTTCCGCACGGCATAGTCTAACCGCGTGCCGATGAGTCTGCCCACCCCCGATGCCTTGCGTGCGGCCGCGTTACGGTTGCCACGATTATCGTCGGCGCCAGCCTCGACTGGGCCCATCGCGATTGCTGTCTCGGGCGGCGCGGATTCGGTTTACTTACTTTGCGCCCTGTGGGCCGATGAATCGATCCGGCCACGATTACAGGTCTTGCATTTCGACCACCGGGTCCGGGGTGAAGCTTCCGCGGAAGACGCCCGTTTCGTGAAAGCGCTCTGCGTCGCACTCGGGGTGTCTTGCGTGCTCGGCACGCGCGAAGGGCAGGGGGCGGCCTCGGAGGCTGACCTGCGTGCGGCACGCGATGGTTTCTTCGCAGCGCAGCGCGCGGCTGTCGGATTTGAACTGCTTTGTACCGCGCATCATCTCGACGATATCGTTGAGAATGTGCTGCTGCGCCTTGCCCGCGGAGCCGGCCTCGCTGGTCTCGCCGCCCCACGCATCTTACAGGAGTTTCGCGATGGACACCGCCGCTGGCGGCCGCTCATTGCGGCGCGAATCACCAAGGCCGAACTTATTTCCGCGCTCCATGACGCTCGTATTCCTTGGCGGGAAGATGCGACGAATGTCTTGCCTGTCGCAGCCCGTAATCGAATTCGTGCCTGGCTTGCCGCCGGCGGGCAGGAGGGCCTGGGCGCTGGCTATCAAGAAGGGTTCGCCCGCTCGGCACGTATCATCGGCGAAGCGCAACTGGCACTGGCGCAGTGGGCACGCGAACTGGGCTGCGTCATGGTCGATGGCCATAGGGTGGTGGCGCCGCTGCGGGGACGTCCGCCTGCCTTGATTCAAGAATGCCTCCGGGAATTCCTTTACGCCCAGGGTATCGTCGACCCGAGCGGACCGTCGCTCGAGTTGTTGACGGCCGCTATCGGCGACGGCTCGGACGCTCAGTCGGCCATTCGCGGTTTGATCGTGCGCGTGAAGGGCGGGCGGCTCTCCGTCGTGCGGGAGCCTCGTGTCTTTGGACCAACCGAGCGCCGTCTGTTGGTTGGTGTGCCCGATGAAGAATGCGGACTCCTAGCGGAACTCGTAGATGTTGATGAGACTCTCTGGGCAAGTCTGTCTCAGGGAGACATTTCGCCCGCGCGCGAAGTCTACGTTGTCGCACCGCCGACGGTGCTGGCTTGGCGTGGCAGGGTGGAAGGGGATCGTTATCAACCCTTGGGTGCGACGGGTTCGGGCAAACTTTCGGATCTACTCATCAACCGTAAAATCCCTGCGGAGCAACGGGAAGCACTACCTGTCATCCTGTCCGCGGGAAGCATCCTCTGGGTGCCAGGCGTTCCTCCCGCGGCTTCGGCCCGTCTGGACGGGCCGACCATGGGGGCTCTCCGGTTGACTTGGCTTGGCCCCTGCTTAACTTAAAACCTCTGCCAATGAGTCAAAACGACCAGCCGGATGATAATAAAAACGGACCCCGCATGAATGCGAAGCCGGTCCTTGTGTGGCTGTTCCTGATGGCGGCCATCATTGCTCTTTTCAACCTCCCGGCCGCGGACTCCCGCAATGCCGTCCAGGAACTCAAGATTTCCCAGGTCCTGGCTAACGCCCGGGAGGCAAAGCTCAGTAGCCTCACGATACAGCCGAACCCCACCGCCGGATCCGACCGTTGGGTGCATGCCACGGGCGTGCTTAAGGACACGAGCTCCAAGGAAGAGGAAAAGACGCGTTTCTTCGCCGACGGGCACCTCACCGAGAAGGAGTTCGAACTTCTGCGCAGCTCGGTCCCCCCAGATTCTTTCAAGGAAATCCCTGCTCAGACCGGTTGGACGATGTTCCTTTACAACGTGCTCCCCACCTTGCTCGTCTCGGGCGTGGTGCTGTTCATGATGTATCGCTTCCTCAAGAACGCTAATCGAGGCGCCATGCAGTTCGCCAAGTCGCGGGCCCGCCTCAATTCAACCGACAAAGAAACCACCACCTTCAAGGACGTCGCCGGTTGCGATGAGGCCAAGGAAGAGGTGAAGGAAATCGTCGACTTCCTTAAGGACCCTAAGCGCTTCACTAAAATCGGGGCAAGTATCCCTAAGGGCGTGCTGATGGTCGGGCCTCCTGGTACGGGTAAGACGCTCCTCGCCCGCGCCGTTGCTGGTGAGGCTGGGGTGCCTTTCCTCAGCATCAGCGGTTCGGATTTCGTTGAAATGTTTGTCGGTGTCGGCGCCGCCCGAGTTCGTGATACTTTTGAGCAGGCCCGTAAGCTTGCGCCCTGTATTATTTTCATCGACGAAATCGATGCGGTCGGACGTCAGCGTGGCGCCGGCGTCGGCGGCGGCAACGATGAGCGCGAACAGACGCTAAACTCCTTGCTGGTCGAGATGGACGGCTTTGATGGCCAGGCCGGCGTGATTGTCATCGGTGCGACGAATCGTTCCGATGTGCTCGACGCCGCCTTGCTGCGTCCAGGGCGCTTCGATCGGCAGGTCTTTGTCGACCTGCCTGACCTGCGCGGCCGCGAGGCAGTCCTTACGGTCCACGCCAAGCGTTTCCAGCTCGCCGCGTCTGTCGACCTCCAGCGCGTGGCCCGCATCACCACCGGCATGTCTGGCGCCGACCTCGCCAATCTCCTCAATGAAGGCGCGCTGCATGCGGGCCGACGTAACCGCGAAAAAGTCGAGATGTCCGACATTGAGGAAGCGCGTGATAAAATCGCCTATGGACGTGAGCGAAAGAAGGTGATGGACGAGTCCGACCTCAAGAATACGGCCTATCACGAGGCCGGTCACGCCGTCGTGCAGGCTTTGATCGATGACGGTGCGCTCCCGCTTCACAAGGTCACCATAATCCCTCGCGGTCGCGCCCTCGGGATGGCCATGCTCATGCCGACCAAGGAAATCCTCGGCTACTCCCGCAAGCGGCTGCTGGACTATATCTGCATGGCGATGGCCGGACGCGTCGGCGAGAAAGTGATTTCCGGTGAAATCTCCAATGGTGCTTCCAGTGATATCAAGCAGGCCACCCGCTTCGCTCGCCAGATGGTCTGTGATTGGGGTATGAGCGACCTTGGCCCAATCGCTTTCGGCGAAAACTCCGACACGGTATTTCTGGGTCGAGAAATTTCACGTACCCAGAATCACAGCGACGAGACCGCCCGCCATATCGACGAAGCCATTTCCGCAATTGTGAAGGAGCAGTATGCCCGTGCGGAACGGCTCATTGCCGATAATGCCGACGCCCATCGCAAGATCGCTGAAGCATTATTGGAGCATGAGACCCTCGACGGTGTCCATGTGATGGAAATCTTGAAGACTGGTTCCGTCCAGACGCCAATCGTCGGATCTGCCGTGGCGCCGGCGCCGGCACCGGAAGTCACCCAGCCTGCGGCCAGCCCTGCGGCCGACGCCGGCCCTGGTCTGCAGTCCTCGCCCAACCCCGCTTGAGGTTTGCCCTCCTTGCCTTCAGCTGGCTAGGGTAGGGCATGGTCATCGGGCTCACTGGCGGAATCGGTTGCGGCAAGTCCGCCGCTGCTGCCTTCTTTGCGGAGGCTGGCTGCCGTATCATCGATACGGATCAGCTGGCCCGTGAAGTGCTTAATTCGCCTGCGTGCATCGAAAAACTGGTAAGACGCTGGGGTCGCGATTGCCTGGGCTCCGACGGATTACCTATGCGCCCGTGGATCGCCTCCAAGGTCTTTGCCGATGAAGACGAACGCCTTTTTTTGGAATCGGTCACTCACCCGGAAGTTACCCGGATGCGCAAAGAAGCCACGCGAGACTCGGCCGTGAATTATGTGGTCGAAATACCACTTCTTTTTGAAAAAAAACTAGCCGCAGACTTTGATCTGATCGTCTGCGTGGCCGCATCGGACACCGTGCGCCTCGGCCGATTGCGGACTAGAGGGTTATCGGATGACGATATTCATCGGCGTATAAAGTCACAACTTACTCTTGTAGAGAAGGTTAGGTTGTCTGATGTGGTGATATGGAACGACGGATCGCTCGAGTTCCTGCACGCGCAGGTCGGGTCGGTGATTCAAGATTACGCGCGAGCCTGAAACAGGAGTTTTCCCGCTTAGTTTGCGGTTGCGGGAAAGGTTCCCTGATTTAGCGTATTTTTCCCGCAGTCCTTCCGTCAGGAAGTGTCATTGCTACTCCTATCTTTCGCTCCGTATTTCCCTAAAGCTGTGACGACCGCCGACGATTACGTCATTCAATTCATTCAGGACAAGGGACTGGTGTCTCCTGCCGATGTGAGCGAAGTCCGTGCGCTCCTTGGGGTTATTCCGGATGCCCAGAATCCTGATACCCTCGCCTTGGCGAAATTAGTTGAGTCGGGGAAGGTGAAGTGGGCCCAAATCACCGCTTCCCTCGGCCAGGAATTCGACATGGACCTCGTCGATGTCACGCAGGTTTCCCCGGTCGAAGAAGTCTTAAAGCTCATCAGCAGGGAGCAGGCCGAACGTCATAATATCCTGCCCTTACAGATGGACGGAACCGAGCTTTTGGTCGCGATCTCCGACCCTCTCGACACGGAGACGATTGATTCGGTTTCCCGGGTGCTGAAGCTGGCCCTGAATCCGCAGCTTGCCACGCCTGAAGATTTGAAGGCAGCCATTGTCCGTTGTTATGGCGGCGGAAGCGGCCAGATGAGTGTCTCTTACCAAGACATTCTGGGTAAGGGTGAGGCTGAC
>CAIRLQ010000213.1 GCA_903879465.1 uncultured Opitutia bacterium
AGAGTCCGGCATCAGGCTCGACGACTGGACGATCGAGTGCTGCTTCGATTTGAAGAAATCGAGGAAGGATTGGCGGACTTGGGCGGAGGTCATGGACGGTAAAGGGAAGGGGTCTTTTTAAGCCCCGGTCGGGGTAAAAGGGAAGGGTGGATTGAGGGGGCACGTGGGCATGGGGACAAGGGGACAAGGTGCATGCATTAGTTGGTAGGGTAGGGCGGCCATTTCCAAGGCCGCCGTTCGCAGTGGCGCTTGGATTGAGCCGGGCCGAGTCTCTTGACCATCTGAACACGGTCCGCCCACGGACGTGGTAGCAATCACGTCCCTACCCGATGCAGGCGTCAGGACTCATCCATTCAGCCCTCCATCATCTGCCATCGACTCAGTCCTCCCCGGTCGCTCCGCGACCACGTCGCTGCCTCGCTTACTTCCGGCCGCGCGCCAAGATCCAGCCTTCGAGTTCCGGTTCGGCGTAAGCCTTTTCCCAGGAGTTGTGGCCCACGCCGGGATAGACGGTGAACTTTACTTCGGCACCGTTTTTCTTGGCGGCCTCGATGGCGGCGATGTGGCCTTCGATCTTCACGGCACCATCCTTGTCGCCGTGGAAAGCCCAGATGGGCATTCCTTTGAGGGAGATGGTTTTCGCCGGATCGACGCGACCGCAGACGGGAATCATGCCGGCGAAACGTTCTGGATGTGCACTGGCCCATTCCCAGCTGCCCATGCCGCCGAGGCTTAGTCCGGTGATGACGACGCGTTTCTCATCGACTCGGTAGCTCTTGATTAGGTCGGTGAGCAGAGCATCCAGGACGTCCACGTCCCAGCGTGTATTCGCCGGGCACTGCGGGGCGATCATGATGTATGGGGTGTCGCCGCGACGATCGAGTTCGAAGGGCAGTCCATTCTTGCGAACGAGATTGACCTGACTGCCGCGCTCGCCTGAGCCGTGGAGGAAGATTACCAGCGGCCACTTCTTGGCCGTGTCCTTATCGTAGGATGAGGGTGTGTAGGCCAGAAAGTCCAAGGCGTAGGCCAGGCCGGTTTTTTCGAAGTGCTTGGCCTGCGGCTTCGCTTTGACATCCGGCGAGAGTGCGAACTCCGCGGCGCAAAGATTGAGGCAGAGAATAGAGGCGAGGAGGGCGAGGCGCATGGTCGAGGTATGGAGGACTTGAGGGCGGGAGGCAAGAGGAGGACGGCGTTGAGGACGGAATGGAGGGCTGCGTTGAGGGCTGAGTAGACATAGGTCCGAAAAATGAAGTCCTTCGACTGTCATCTGCCATCTGCCCTCCTCCATCGACTCTGCCCTCTCCGGTCGCTTCGCGGCCGCTCACTCTCCTTCGGCGGTCATGAGTTCAGCGTGCAATTGAAACAAAGCGTGGACGCATTCGGCATAGAAGGAGGATAGGCGCTTAATGAGATTTTCATCATGCCAAGAGACCACGCCGGCCTTGAAGGTCAGGCGGGCCTCGCCGAGGCCGTCGGGCTTGCGGTGCGAGAGTTCTTGCGAGAAGTTTAGGGCGGCGGGCAACTTCTTGACGTAACGTTTCTGGTTGGAGAGGAAGGCGGCGATGGCGCCGATCTCCGACTGGCCGTCAAAAGTCAGGTAGATGGTGGCCTCGCCGGCCACGTCGCCTTCGCGCGGCTGGTAGAAGGCACGGATGAGCGCAGTCGAACCTTTCAGCGCCACGCGGGCGTTGAAATCGTCCCGCGCCGTGAGGCGATAGGCGGGCTCGGTTTTCTTAAGGTGTTCGGCGACGGCCTTCCAGAGGGCAGGTCTCATAGTGAGGCCCGTATCCTTACGAGAGTCGGGCCAGAGGCAAGCGGACCGCACGTCATATGGGTACGACTTATTGACAGGTACGAAAAAGGGCGTGCCAGATGGCACGCCCTTTGAGCAAAGCAAAGCCTGCGACTTACTTACTTCTTCTTCTTGGGGGCGGGCTCGGCCTTGGCTGGGGTGCCCAGTGGATTCTCCTTCAGGATTTCCTCGACAGTGAACATCTGATTATTCTTGGCGGCGAGGTCGGCGCGGATGCGCTTTACGTCGGAGGTCTTCACTGCCGGGAGATTGTTGCCGAAGGACTGGCGGACGTAGGTGATCACGGCGGCGACTTCGTCATCCTTCATGAGCTGGCCAAGGCCAGTCATCACAGGCTGGCCCGTGGTGATGTCGCCGTATTCCTTGCCGTTGAGTGACATCTTTCCAGACAGACCGTTGAGGACCATCTTGATGACGCGCTCTGGGTCTCCTTCGAGCCAGGGGCTGGCCGGGTAGCCGGTTTCTCGGGCGAGGGACGGGTAGGCGCCGCGGGTGGGCTTACCCTTTTCGGCCGGCATGTCGGCACCCTTGCCGTCGGCCTGGTGGCAGGTCACGCAATGGGCTTCGCGGAAGTAAACTTCCTTTCCGAGGTCGTAGAACTTTTTCTCGTCCTTGCTGAGATTCTTATTCGTCGGTCCGTAGGAGACATCCTTTGGGGGCGTGAAGGCCTTGAGGCCGATGCCTTTGCCTTCGGGGAGTGAAGCTAGCTGCTTCATTGTCTCGTTTAGGCAGTAGGCGATGGTGTGGTCCTTGTTGCCCTTGAGGGTTGCGGCGGCGGCGGCGGCGCGGCTGGTGTCTTTGCCCTTGAAGAAGCTCAGCGTGCGAACGGCTTCGAGTTGGACGCGTGGGTGCGGATCCTTGATTGCGGCTTCGACGAAGCTGATGGCATCGGGAATGCGGTCCTTCTGGTAGCAAATCACGCGCACGGCCTGCGCGCGCGCCTGATGGGCGGGCGAGGCAAGGACGGTCTTGATGAGGTCAAGATTGACGACGTCGTGCCACTGGTGGACCCAGAGGCCTTCGAGGATATGGTGGGCGTCCTCGAGCTTCTTCGGGTCGAATTGCTTGAGCCACTTCTGCGTGGCGGCGATGACTTGGGCTGAGTCGTGCTTGTGCAGTTCAATCTTGGCGCGCTGGCGGACGTTGTCCTCGTGCTCGGTCAGGAGGGCGAGGAGGTTCTCGATGGACTCACCGTCGATCTTCTTAGGCGTCAGGAGCGAACGACCCGGGAAGGTGATGCGGTAGAGGCGGCCATGCTGGTGGTCGCGATTAGGGTC
>CAIRLQ010000214.1 GCA_903879465.1 uncultured Opitutia bacterium
GACCGCGTCTGCCGCAAACTCGACGCCGCTGGCATCAGCTGCTCCGCCATCCACGCCAATCGCTCACAGAGCCAGCGCCAGCGCGCCCTGCAGGCCTTTAAGAACGGCGAAGTCCGCGTCCTCGTCGCGACCGATATCGCCTCGCGCGGTATCGACGTCGACGGCATCTCGCACGTCTTCAATTTCGACTTCCCTGACCAGCTTGAAGATTACGTCCACCGCATCGGCCGCACCGGCCGCGCGCTCGCGACGGGCACCGCCATCACCTTCGTGACGCGCGAGGATCTCGGCGAGCTCCGCCGCCTCGAGAAGATCGTTGGTAAGCACCTCCATTGCGGCAAGCTACAGGGCTTTGATTACACTCAGCAGGCCCCGCCCCGCACGCCGGATGACTTCGTCCGCGATCGCGATCCACGCGCCGGCGCTCACCACAGCGAGCGCGACAACCGCCCGCAGGGTGGTCGCAATGGCGGATACCGTGCCGCCCAGGGTAACTACCGCCCCTTCGGCCGTCCAGGCACCCGTCGCCAAGGCGGACCTAAGTAAAACCATTAGAGGCTCGGAGGCTCAGAGGCCCAGAGGCTCAGAAAATCAGCCCGGCGACCCCGGGCTTTTTTGTGCCGTATTGGGTAGGGCTGACCGGCTCGGTCAGCCGTTCGGTTGAGCGGGCTGGTCAATCCTACCACAAGACATCGTTTGCCATTCACCTAGTTCTTCCTCCCTTGCGGGCGTGGCCTCTACCGTCCGTCTCGTCCTCGGCGATCAGTTGAACCCTGAACATTCCTGGTTTGGGAAGAAGGAGGCATCGGTGACGTATGTCTTCATGGAGGTACGGTCGGAGACGGATTACGTGGTGCATCATGCCCAGAAGGTCATCGCAATTTTCGCGGGGATGCGGCGGATGGCCGAGCTACTCCGCCTGAAGGGCCATCGGGTCCGTTACTTCCGCCTAGGTGATAAAGATAACCGCCAGGCCTTCGCCGATAATCTCCGCACGGTCTTCGCTGAGACGAAGGCAGAGCGCTTCGAATATCAGGAGCCTGATGAATGGCGACTTGATCAGGACTTGCGCGCTTTCGCCCAGGGTTGCGGACTCGTCACAGCGTGCGTCAGTTCCGAGCACTTCCTCGACGGACGTGGCGGCGTGGCGGCGCATTTCCAGAAGGACGCCAAGCGCTGGTTGATGGAGTCCTATTACCGCAAGATGCGCGTACGCACGCGCCTGCTGCTTGAGGAGGACGGGTCGCCGCTCGGGGGAGAGTGGAACTACGATAAGGAGAATCGTAAACCTTGGAAGGGCACGCCTCTGCCTCCGAGGTCGTGGGACGTCTCGCACGACCATTCCGCGATCTGGGCTGAAATCCAGGCTGCCGGCGTGAAGACGATGGGGAAGCCGTCGGAGAAGAATTCCCCCTGGCCGATCGATCGAAAGGAAGCTTTGGCCCAGCTGGACGCTTTCATCGAGCGTGGGCTGCCGGATTTCGGCGACTACGAGGATGCGATGCACACGTCGTCCGATCGTCTGTTTCATTCGCGGCTCTCTTTCGCGCTGAACGTGAAGTTGCTCGCGCCCCTCGAGGTTGCGCAGGCCGCGGCCGACGCCCATGCGAGGGATCCGCAGCGCTATCCGCTCGCCGCGACCGAGGGATTTGTCCGGCAGATCATCGGCTGGCGTGAATACGTCCGCGGCGTTTACTGGGCGAAGATGCCTGGCTATGAGACCGCCAACGGCCTCGGGCACACGCTCTCGCTCCCGTCCTGGTTCTGGACGGGTAAGGTGAAGATGAACTGTATGCGGCACTCTGTCGGGCAGTCGCTCGACACCGCCTACGCGCACCATATTCAGCGCTTGATGGTCATCGGCTCATTCTGCCTGACCGCGGGGGTGGATCCCGCCGAGGTCGAGCGATGGTATCTCGGCGTCTACATTGATGCCTTCCAGTGGGTCGAGCTACCGAACGTCGTTGGCATGAGCCAGCATGCGGATGGTGGGTTCCTCGCGAGCAAACCCTACTGCTGCGCCGCGAGCTACGTCTCCAAGATGTCGAACTACTGCGGGGGCTGTCCGTA
>CAIRLQ010000215.1 GCA_903879465.1 uncultured Opitutia bacterium
CGACGAAGCCCTCGGGCCGGACGATCGCCTGTTCGTCGGCAGCAGCATGCCAATCCGCGACCTGGAGTGGTTCTACCATCCGCCCGGCTCCGGCCCGGAGATCCTGGCCAACCGCGGCGCCAACGGTATCGACGGCACCGTCTCGACCGCGCTCGGCGCTTCGCTCGACGGCAAGCGCACCGTGCTCCTCTGCGGAGACCTGACTTTCCTGCACGACAGCAACGCCCTGCTCTCCGCCTACGGACATCGCGGCGACCTCACGGTCGTGGTGATCAACAACCAAGGCGGCGGCATCTTCAACCACCTCGCCGTCGCGAAGAGCGCCCGCTTCGAACAGCTCTGGGGCACCCCGCAGGCGACCGATCTCGGCAAGCTCTGTGCGGCGCATAAGGTACGGCACGACCTCGCCGACGGCTGGAATGACCTACGCCGCCTCCTCGAGGTCCGCGGCAAGGGCGTACGCGTCATCGAATTCCGGACCGACCGCGAAGCCGACGCCGCCTGGCGCCAGAAGTCTTTTCGCTAAATCAGGCCAGAAATAGTATGGGGTCAGACCGCTTCTGAGTGATATCCGTCAGAAGCGGCCTGACACCATACATTAGATTCAAAAATCATGGCGAAAACCAGCGGCCAGCATCTCGATTGCAAGCTCTCGAATGTCTGAGAATACTCTCCGGACAATCCCTACTCATCTAGATGAACCTCGCGCGCCTGTTTCTTCTGCTGATTATTTCCGGCGCGCTCATCGCGGCGGATAAACCCGCGACCAAGACTATCGCCACGAAAGGCGAAGAAAAGACGGCGGCGCCAGCCGAAAAACCCATACCGCGTACCGAACTCAAAGCGCTGGTGGCACCAGGCGCCTCGATGAAGTTTCATTTTCCCGAACTAACCGTGGACCGTCACGGAGCCTTGGCGGCGTGTAATCTAAAGCTCCCCGCAGAATACGAAACCACGAAAAAATACCCTTTAGTCGTCTGGCTGGGCGGCGGCGATGGCGGCAATACGCCGAGCAAGTCCTTTCTACCCGCAGGAGAATTCATCCTCGCCGGCCTGCCCTACCCCAAGGGCGCGAATAATCCCGCGCAGGCGAACATGGTCGGAGACTACGCCAAAGTCTGGACATACCACCGCTTCATGCTCGATGAGATTGCCAAGGTCATCCCGAACATCGACAAGTCTCGCTCGATTATTGCTGGCTTCAGCAATGGCGGACATTCGATCGACGGCATGCTCCGCCTGAGCAGCGGACCCAAACTTACCGACTATTTTGGCATCTTCATCTTCGCCGATGGCGGCGGCACCGCCTACACCTCGAAGGGCAACCTACCCGACCTCAAGGGCAAGTTCGCCTACGCCTGCTGGGGTGGAGAAAAAGGTTCGAACAAGCCAGCCACCAGCCAGTTGCCCAAAGCCCTCAAAGCCAAGGGCGCGACGGTCGTCGGCAGCGAGATGGTCGGCGTCGGACACTCCTTCGACGCTTCCGAGCACCCCAAGGTCGCCGAGTGGCTCGAGAAAGTCGCCTTGGCCACGCCCGCCACCCCAGCGAAGAAGTAAGCTCGGCGGCCTAGAAATAGGTCTTCAGGAACTCGGCCTCGGTCGCGGATAGCGGCGTGTCGCCGGTAGCCATGGCTTGGGATTTCGGAAAGTGCTGGTGCTCCGACGGCAGGACGCGGAAGCCGTGGCGTTCGTAGATGGCAGGCTTGATTTCGGAGAAAAGCAGGAAGCGAATATCGGGTTGGGCGAAGCGATGGAGCTCCATGACGGCCCGCAGCAGCAACGAAGCGTAGCCTTTGCCTCGCTGGTCGGGCGAAGTCGCCACGGAAGCGAGACCGATAAGGCTTTCGCGAAAGCGCAGGACGTTCAGCGCGGAGACCGGCTGGCCGGACGCATCCTCGAGCAAGTACCGTGTGCCGCGCAGATGATTCCGATCGATGTCTTTGTCGGCGCAGTACTGATCAAAAGTCTTATCGTGCTTCCATGCGTCGTAGCCAAAAGCGAGGATGGTGCGCACGTCTTCGGGTTGCACGAGACGCAGACGGCCAACCGGCGTGAAACGCTGGCGGCCATCCTCGATCACGCCTTCGAACATCGGTTGTGGGCGGACCCACGTGCGCGCTTCAGGATTATCGTAGAGACATCGATAAACGACCTGCGGCGAAAGATCCTCGGAATGCGCCGCGACCCCGAGACGCAGGTAGCGGTTGCCTTTATAGTGGCGGTAGAGGTTCCAGGCCATGGTGTCGGTCAGGATAGTTCTAGATAATAGGCACAATCGCAACGTGGCGACAGGTGCGCAGACGTGAAGGGCTTGAATCCGTGGGCGACATAGAGCGCGATGGCCTCTCGCAGCACCGACGCAGTCTCGAGTTCTACCCGACGGAACCCCAGTTGCTTCGCCCGCTCCAAGGCATGCAGCAACAGGCGGCGACCCTGGCCTTGGCCCCGCACAGAAAGGGTCAGATACATTTTTCGCAGTTCACAGGTCGTCGGCGAGACGCGGGCCAACCCGACCGACCCGACGACCTTACCAGCATCGTCGACCAACACATCGAAAGTGCCGCCGACCTTCAGATAGTTATTTTCGATGTCCGCCAGATCGAAATCTGTGCCATCTGGATCGGCCCGCAGACCATAGTCCGCTAAGACGGCGAAGACCAGTGACTGAATGGCCGGCTGATCGGCATGACTGGCACTGCGGAGCGTCAGGGCCATGCCGATTGGTGCTTACTTCGCCGGCCCCCAATGCTTGGTGAACGGGTGCACGATGACGAGCGGCTTGCCGACGACATCCTGGGCGGGCACCTCACCCCAACCGCGCGAATCATAACTATTGGCAGAGTTGTCACCCATGGCGAAGTAATGGCCCGGCGTGACGGTGTGTTCCTCGTTCAGCGGGATTGCATAGCGGTCACCGCCGGCCTCGGGCAGGTAACCAAAATAACCCTGGTCCATCGCCCGACGGCTGTTCAGCACCATCGGCTCGGGCGAAGTCACAATCTTGCCGTCGACGTACAGCTGGCCCTGGTCGCCGACGCGCAGCTTCTGGCCAGGGACGCCGGCGAGACGCTTGACGTAATAGTTCTGCGAAGGCTGACCGAATTGGTCGTTCAGGCCAGGGATGTTGTTCGTGCGGAAGACGAAGGTATCGCCGCGGGAGGGATCGACGAAATTATAGGACACTCGATCCACGAAGAGCATGTCGCCCGTGAGGATGTCAAAGTTGAGCATCGTCTTTCCCTGCGTCGCCTGACGTCCCGTCATGAGAACTGGACCGAACGGGCCGTTCTTGATGCGTCCGTCGCGGGCGGCTTTGGCGAAGACCACGCGCCAGCGATCCTGATCCTGACGCGGCAGCGACAGTTTAGATTCTTCCGGGAAGAACGTGCGCAGCAGGACGGCTTCGAAACCGAAATCGGCTGGCATCACGATTGTCTGCAGACCTGCCCCGACCAGCACTTCGTAACTGTCGGCCGGCCCCTTCCAGATGCCAGAGCCAAAGAGACCCGTATCCATGACACGCGAGCGCGGACGGAGGCTGTATTCGACCTGATTATTACCCGTGCGCACCATGCCAATGGGAATCCCAATCTCACCCGTTGCCTCGGCGGCGATGACATACGTAGAAGTCCACTGCGTCAGTTTCTTGACCACGCGCATCGGTAACCCCGGCTCATCGGCATCTGGCGAGCGCACCTCGGCGTTCATGCCGTTATAGGTCGGCCACATGGAGTTCGTCGGGATCTTGAAAGGCTGGAGGAAGAAACTACGGATTGAACCGGCAACGATCGCCGCCATCACGACCATCTCGGTGTAATCGGTGCCGGCGGTGACGGGGTAGATTTTGCCGCCGTTGCGCTCGAGGACTTCGTGCAACTGATTGAGCACGGCCTCCACCTGCGTGATTTCCAAAGTCCGGTCCTTCGCGACCTGGCGCACCTTCTCAGCCAGCTCGAGCTGGGTATTGAGGGCCTCCTTCGTGAGCACGTCAGCGCGGTAGAGCTCGATCTTCTCCGACGCCTCGAGCAAGGACTTGCCAATCTTGCGTAGTTTACGGCGATAGTAGAACGACATGGGGAGGACTCCGCCAAGTTAGCGGAAGCCCCACCGAGGGAAAGCCCGAATTGGGGCTTAACCCTCGTTCTTGAGAATCTTGATGAAGGCTTCCTGCGGGATATCGACCTTACCAATCTGCTTCATGCGCTTCTTGCCTTCCTTCTGCTTGTCGAGCAGCTTGCGCTTACGGGAAATGTCACCGCCGTAGCACTTGGCCGTCACGTCCTTGCCGACAGAACCGATGGTCTCGCGGGCGATGACCTTAGAGCCGATGGCGGCCTGAATGGCAATTTTGAAGAGCTGCCGAGGGAGGAGCTCCTTGAGCTTCTCACAAAGGTTCCGACCACGGCCTTCAGCCTTGGACGCATGCACAATGGAAGAGAATGCGTCGACGGGCTCTTCGTTCACGCGGATGTCCATCTTCACGAGGTCCGAGGTAACGTATTCGCCGAGCTCGTAGTCCATCGAGCCATAACCACGGGTGATGGACTTCATACGGTCGTTGAAGTCGACGAGGATTTCGTTGAGCGGTAGCAGGCATACGAGCACGACGCGGTCGCCGTCGATGGTCTCGGTGCGCTCGCAGACGCCGCGCTTTTCCTGGACGAGCGTGAGCATGTCGCCGATCGACGTGCCGGGGATGTGGATGTGTGCGCGGATCGTCGGCTCTTCGATATGCTCGATGGCGGACGGGTCGGGCATGACGACCGGGTTGTCGAGGATGTGCTCCACGCCATCGGTGGTATAGACCTTATAAACCACGGACGGGTAGGTCGAATGGATGTCGAGATCGTACTCGCGACGCAGGCGCTCCTGGACGATCTCCATGTGTAGCAGGCCGAGGAAGCCGCAGCGGAAACCGAAGCCCAGTGCGGTCGAACTCTCGGCGGTGTAGGTCAACGAGGAGTCGTTGATCGCGAGTTTGGAGAGCGAGGTCTTGAGCTTCTCGTAATCAGCCGTGTCGAGCGGGTAGATGCCGCTGAACACCATCGGACGGACTTCTTTAAAACCTGGGACGGGCTCCTTGGCGGGGTCATTGGCAAGGGTGATCGTGTCACCGACCTTCACGTCCGCCACTTCGCGGATGTTAATGACGAGGTAACCGACGCAACCTGGACCGAGCTCATCCTGGGGCTTCATCTTCGGTGAGAAGATGCCGACTTCCTTGATCACGGAGCGGACGCCGTTGTGCATCATCTCGATGGTCTGGCCGGCTTTAAAGGTACCCGAGAAGACACGGACGTAGCTGATGACGCCCTTGTAAGAGTCGAAGAGCGAATCGAAGACCAGCGCACGGTGCTGCGGGTATTCGGACCAGCGGGGCGACGGGACGCGCTTGATGATCGCCGCGAAAATCTCGTCGATACCGATGCCCGACTTACCCGAGGCAAGCACGGCGTCCTGGGCGGGAATGGTGAGGATATCCTCGACCTGACGGCGGGCTTCTTCCGGACGGGCACTGGGAAGGTCGACCTTATTGATAACCGGGACGATCTCGAGACCCTGGTTCATCGCGAGGGTAGCGTTGGCGACCGTCTGGGCTTCTACCCCTTGGGAAGCGTCGATCAAGAGCACCGCACCTTCGCAAGCGGCGAGAGAGCGAGAGACTTCGTAGGCGAAGTCGACGTGCCCCGGGGTGTCGATGAGATTGAGGATATACTGCTTACCGTCCGGTGCGGTGAAGTTCATCGTCACCGGGTGGCACTTAATCGTGATCCCCTTCTCGCGCTCGAGATCCATCGCATCGAGGAGCTGCTCCTTCATCTGACGCTTCTCGATGGTCTTCGTGTGCTCAAGCAAGCGGTCGGAAAGCGTCGTCTTGCCGTGGTCGACGTGCGCGATGATGCAGAAATTGCGGATGTGGTCTAAGGACACGGTAAAGAGGTGAAAGGGTTAATAGGACTGCGGACAGGACGCTTGTCCAGCGTTAGCCCCCGCCAGGCGAGGATTAGGCCGGAATATCGGCGAACTCGTGCAACGAAGCCACGAGGGCCTCGGGTGCGGAGCGCTTCATCATGCCCGCCAGCACGCCGCCGGGGCCACATTCATAAAACTGGGCGATGCCAGTCGAAGCCGCGGCCTTGCAATCATCTTCCCAGAGGACCGAGGAAACGACCTGCTTGACCAGCGCGGCGCGGAGATCAGCCGGCTCGGCGAGCGTGCCGCCGGTGGTATTGGAATAGACGGTGACGTGGGGGCGCTTAAACTCGATGCCCTGGAGAAACGCTTCGAAGGCCTGGCGGGCAGGCTCCATGAGACGACTATGGTAGGCGCCTGCGACGACGAGTGGCTTCACGAGCTTGAAGGCGCCGAACTCTTTGGCTCGGGCGACGGCTTGGGCTACTTTCTCAGAGTCGCCAGAAATCACGACCTGCCCGGGACAGTTGAAATTAGCCGCATCGATATCGAACGCGGCGCAAAGCTTGGCAATATCGTCGCGGGTGCCGCCAATGACGGCGGCCATACCACCCTTGGTCTGGTCGCAGGCGAGCTGCATGAGCCGTCCGCGTTCGGCGACGACCTTAAGACCAGTTTCAAAATCCCAGACGCCAGCGACGGCGTAGGCGGTCAGCTCCCCGAGCGATAGCCCCAGGCAGGCCTTGAGGTCGCTGAGCTTACCGCGCTCCTTGAGGACCTGGGCAATGGCGTAGCCCTGGACATAGAGGGCAGGCTGGCAGACGCGGGTCTCGGTCAATAGCTCGGCCGGACCTTCGAAGCAAACCTGCCGAAGATCAAACGGAAGAACCTGGGCCGCACGGTCGTAGAGACCTTTGGCGAGGACCGATCCTGCGTACAGGGACTTCCCCATACCCACGACTTGGGCGCCTTGACCGGAGAACAGGAGAGCAGTGGACATTGGGAGGAGGGAGGGAAAAAGGGCGGGAGGGTCAATGGTGGAGAGGCGGAACGCCCAAGCGGTTAGCGGTTAGCGGTTAGCGGTTGGGAAACGCAAAAAGCAGAAGAACCAGAGAAACTAGGGCTCAGAACGCCCTCCCCTATACCCCACCCTATCCGCTAACCGCCAACCGCTAACCGC
>CAIRLQ010000216.1 GCA_903879465.1 uncultured Opitutia bacterium
AGATTGCGTATTCCTCAACGTTTCTTGGCTCAAGTCGCCACCTTGTTCGTCGGCCCCGTTGTGGGTATGGTTGGCTTGTTCGCCGCCGACCCAGCCATCACCGCCGTGCCGGCGCATATCCGCCCATTCATTCAGAATCACTGCGTTGATTGCCATGATGCGGAGTCCGCCCGCGCTGGTTTTCGTATCGATCTGCTTGGCGCTGATTTCACGGTCGGTAATGATGCGGGTCTTTGGAAAGAGGTGATGGACAAGATCAATTCCGGTGAAATGCCCCCAAAGAAGAAGCCGCGGCCCGATGCCAAGGAGGCTTTCCGCGTTGCCTCGTGGGTCGCACAGCAACTGGATGAGACCACCAAACTCGCCCAAGGTGCCGGCGGCCGGGTGCCGATGCGCCGGATGAATCGGGTCGAATATGCTAACACTGTGCGCGACATATTTAACCTCGAGGAAGGTTTCGCTCGCCGTATCGAGAAGGAGTTGCCGGCTGACGGCAAGGTCGGCGGCTTTGATCGTGGCGGCGCGAGCTTGTTCATGGACGAAGGACAGCTGACCCAGTACATGGCCGTGGCCGATCTGGTGCTTGATGAGGCGGTCTTTATCGAAAAACCTGACGTTCAGAAATTCACATGGAATGCCTTGAACGAAAAGCATGTGCATGGCATCGGCGCGGCAAGCAAGGATGCCTCGGGTAAGGTGGCGGATATTAATCCACCTCCCGGGGTGGTGGCTGCGTTTAAGGAGCCCTTAGGCAGGATCGCGATTGATAATTTAAGGCAAAGGAACGACATTGAGTTTCGTTACGTACCCCACGGTCCCTTTTATTGGACGGCCAAGAACGGCGGGATTGAATACCTTTCGGGCGGCAATAATTATCGTAGTCCAGGCAACTTACGGAGTCCTTTCTTTGGGGAAGACTGGGGGAGGAAGGGGGTGAAGCGAGATGGATGGTATCGTTTTCGGATTAAGGCCGGGGCCTTTAGGGGCGAGGGCCAAGAAGAGCAGAAAGAGGTGAGGCTGGTCGTGGAGTATGGCGCGGGCAGTCCGATTGAAGTGGTGCAGAGTGTGGTGATCGACGCCCCTTTGGATGCCCCGAAGGAGTATGTTTTCATGATGTACCTGCAGGCAGGTCCTCCGGGGATGAACCGCAGCTGGCGCATGGGCTGGGATAACGGGAACAAGGATGTCATTATCACGAATCCTTTATTCCAAGCCGTGCAACAGAAGCCAGTGACCATTGCTGGCCAGATTGAGCGCGCTATCCGGGAGAAAAAGCCAGCGGAGTTCATCGCTGAGCTGAAGAAGAAATCCGAAGAGGCTTTGGCCGCCGCACTGGAGAGTCGGAAAACTTTCGAAGGACCACTGTGGGTCTATGATCCTAAGTTGGATATCGCGAAGCGTCCCCGTCTTTGGGGTGGGGAAATGAACTGGGAAGGCCCGATTGTCGAATGGCCGTCGAAGGCCCGACAGACATTGTTCTTCGCAGGCGAAGGGCGCGAGGACGATGGTTACCTGCGCGAAATCTTCGCCCGCATCTTGGCACTCGCCTACCGTCGACCGGCCGTGGCCTCGGAAATTGAACGCATGGTGACATGGACCCTTCAAGTGAAGGCCTCCCGTAATCTTACCTTCAATCAGGCCCTGCGCGAAGGAGTGAAGAATCTGCTGTGCTCGCCGGCGTTCTTATACCTCGGTAGCGAGAGTCGGGCTGCCGGCCCCTCAGTCGCGCCCGCTACCGGCCCTAAGCCCATCGATGAATGGCAATTGGCCAGCCGGCTCTCCTATCTCCTCTGGAGTAGCGCGCCAGATCAAGAACTGTACAAGTTGGCTGCGTCGGGCAAGTTGCACGACCCGGCCATCATGCAAAGAGAGGTCAAGCGGCTACTGGCTGACCGTCGGTCGTCGGAGTTTGTCCGTAACTTCGCCGGCCAATGGTTGAGTGTTCGTAATTTTGAGAACGGTAATCCGCCGAACCGTGATTTCTATCGTCAGTATGATGATGCTTTGCGGGATAGCTCGAAGCGAGAACCCCTAGAGTTCTTCCAGGAAGTCCTGCAGAAGAACCTCCCCCTGACTAACTTTTTGGACAGTGATTTTCTCGTCGTGAATGAACGACTCGCCAAGCACTATGGAATCGAGGGGGTGGAAGGGGAGAGCTTCCGACGAATCCCGGCTCCCGCTGATGGGCGTCGTGGTGGGGTTCTGGGGATGGCTGGATTGATGACCTACTTGGCTGACGGCACCCGAACACTTCCCGTGCGCCGTGCCACTTGGGTGCTGGATATGCTCTGGAACCAGCCCGTGCCGCCGCCGCCACCCAACGCGGGCGACCTTCCCGCCATCAAGGGTCGGCAACAGTTGACGGTGCGCGATCGTCTGGAACTGCACCGACTTTCCGAGAACTGCGCGAGCTGCCATGCTCGCGTCGATGCCTTTGGCTTAGCGCTCGAGAATTATGACGCTATCGGCATGTGGCGGGATCGTCAGAACGGTGAGGGACTGCGCGGGGATAAAGGTTCTCCGTTGCTCGATGTGAGTGGCAAACTTCCGGATGGTCGCGCATTCAAGACTGTGCAGGAGTTTAAGGCGGCACTGCTCGCGCAAAAGAAAATCTTCGCCCGGGCCTTTGTCGAAAAATTCCTCTGTTATGCCCTCGGTCGTCCCATCGTTTATGGCGACCATGTGGTGGTCGACCAGATTGCCGCGCAGGCGGCTGCCCATGACTATCGCCTGCAGGAAATCATCCAGGCGACCGTCGCAAGTTCCTTTTTCCAAACACAATAATCCCCGACACTTCCCATGAATATCCAAACCAACTCTTGGCTCATGTCGCGTCGCACGCTCATTAAAGGCCTCG
This sequence comes from uncultured Opitutia bacterium, assembly GCA_903879465.1. GTDB lineage: Bacteria > Verrucomicrobiota > Verrucomicrobiia > Opitutales > UBA953 > UBA953. The sequence goes on from CAIRLQ010000216.1 coordinate 2,858, forward strand.
GTGCGACGCTCGCCTTACCTTGGCTGGAGGCCATGAGCCCGAATGCGAAGAAGATTACCACGGCCGGGTCGATGACCGACGGGGAGATTCCCCGCCGGAGTATGTTTACCTATTGGGGGCTGGGCTTAGAGATTCGTGCTTTCACTCCGAACGATACCGGCAAGGATTACACCATGACGCCGTCGCTGGCGCCACTGGCGCCATTTAAAGACGAGATGACAGTGCTTACTGGGTTGAAGGCGTTTTCGGGCGGCCATGGCTCCTGCAGTTGCCTGTTGACCGGGCTGAATACCTTTCGGAACGCCCAGACTTTGATGTCGGTCGACCAGCAAATCGCGGCCCACCACGGCAGCGCCACCCGCTTCCCTTCGCTCGTCTTGGGCACGGTCCGCGAGACGGGTTTCGGCGGTCCCGCCCCGATGACCCTGTCGTGGAGTCGTAACCGTACGCCGATTACGCCCGAGAACCGACCTGAAGTGCTTTTTGAGAAGCTCTTTGGCAGTGAGAATAACAAGACGCTCGCCGCCGCCAAGGAAGCGCTCGCCCAGCGCGGAAGTTTGCTTGATTCAATCAAGGAGCAGGCCGCCACATTGCAGCGTAATGTCGGCAAAGAAGACCGGGCGCGTCTCGATCAGTATTTTACTTCAATCCGCGACCTTGAGGATCGCATTAAAGTCGAAGGTGAATGGATCGACCGTCCGAAGCCGAAGGTGGATCGTCCAGATTTTGGCGCGCATTCTACGCGTGAACGCATCGCTCCCGATGGCCGAGGCTACTCTGAGTATACGCGCCTGATGTTCGATATGGTGGCGCTGGGCTTCCAGACCGATAGTACTCGCGTCGTCACCCACATCCCGCGCACGGAAGGCGATGAGGCCCGCTGCTTTGGTTATAAGACCAATAGTAAATGGGATCTTCACACGCTCACCCACCACAATGAACAAGAGGATAAACTGGTCTTCTGGCGCAAAATCGACGCGCTGTACATGGCCGAATGGGCTTACTTCCTCGGAAAGCTTAAATCCGTGAAGGAGGGTCATGGCACCTTGCTGGATAACACAATCGCCGCCTGGGGTACCACCAACGGTGGGTATAGTGCGCACGACTCTACGATGTTGCCCATGCTTCTCTGCGGCGGTTCCGCCCTAGGCCTCAAGCATCAGGGTCATTTGGTGCAGAAAGATGTGCCGCTCGCTAACGTCTGGCAGACCGTCGTGAGCCGTATCGGGATGCCGTTGCCGACCAGGTTCCAGGGGGGCGTGGCGACGGGTGTGGTGAAGGAGCTCATCTGACGTTGGCCCGAGTTCGGAGTCGCGGTCGGCGGTGACGGCCCCCCTGTCTAATGTATAGACTTCGCTTCCCTTTATGAGCTCCCCTCTTCTGAGGGAAGGTGTTGCAGGGCAATTCCCGCTCGCTTGCCAATGGGTCCGATGTCGGCAAACTCCGAACCATGCTTATCCCTCAGCAGGAGCTGGAAGTGCTTTATGGTCGGGCCCTCGAGCGGATGTTCGGGGAGCCTCCAGCGATTCGCCGCAGTTCGCATTTTGATTGGACGCACCTGGATTTCATGGTCGACCGGAAGTGCTGGACGGTTTCCTTCCACGCCCTGCATTATCCCAACATGCTCTCCGTGAGCCTGGCGCGCGAGCTAGCCGAGGAGTATGCGGATTCCCCACGTCTTTTGAGGAAACTCAATGAACTGAACACCCGCTTCATTGGGGTGAAGTTTACCGCGATTGGTGAAGGTCCTGTGCGTCTCGTCGCGCGTTGTAGTTCCGTCCTCGCCGCCGGCCGTTGTCTGCCCCATTCGGAACTGGTTCCTCAGGCGATCAATGAGTCCATGGAGCAGATTGAAAAGGCACTGGGTGAATTCAACCTAAGATAAGGCCGGCTCCGCTGCTTCTGCCTGCCTGCAACCCTGCGTCCTGCGCTTGTTGAGAATTAAGGCATGGCGGCCTGATTCTTTATCCTCACGGGAAGGTGTGGGCGAGATTTTGACCAAATCGCAGGGTGTTTAAAGCAGGCTCACGGGCTGGGTCGCCGGTTCATTGGCCTTATTGTCTGTCTGGTTGCAACTTATTCGAACTCTGATTGTCCTAGGTTCATCCCCATGAAGAAACTGCTCCTTTCCCTTCTATGTCCATTGGCCTTACTCGCCGTGGAGCCAGCTCCGAAGCCAATCCTTAAAATCAATCCCGGCGAGGTAATCGTCCCTACAGCGGCCATGCGCCGACTCTGGGGCGAACTGGTCAGCGTTGATTTAGCTAATCGAACGGGGGTTTTCCGCAAGGAGGGGACTGACGAGTTGATGCCCTTCAAGGTACTGCCCTATGCCGAACTTCTCCACCATGCCGCCTTTGGCGACTTGCAGGATTTCCGGGTCGGCGAAAGGGCGATTTTTCGCATGCATGAAGATGCCCAGGGTGCCTGGACGTGGCTTACATACATTCAGGACGAGATGAATATGATGAACGGACATAAGGAGTTCTTTCACGTGGACGCCGTCGACGCCGCCACGGGTAAGCTCACCTGTACGCAAGGCAGCGCCGACAAGAGCTATGTACGCGAAAAGGGTATCGTCATCGAGACCGAGGCCACCACCCGCTATTGGAAGGACGGCCAGCCGGCGGCATTTGCCGATATCAAGGTTGGCGATAAGTTGCGCACGCAGACGCACGGTGTCGGCAAAGGTAAGGTACGCGTTTGCTGGGAAGTGTTTCTCGACGAGGCTAGCCTTGCTAAATTCCAAGCCACGCAGCGTGCCGTGCATGCCAAACGCATGGCGGAAGACGGTGCCGCTGGATACGTTGATAAAGTGACGGGGATGGCCGTTGAACTGACGCTCTTCCAAGAGTCTGGCGATATTGGCCGCCAATTGCGCGCGGGTTCCATGATTCGCCTGGCGGGGGCCGGGCAGGATCGCAAGGCAACGGGTGAACTTGCGGCTGGTAAGGTGAAGGCTGTTAAGTTCGCCGGAAATTTATGTAAGGTGACGGTGGAATTGGAGCAGGCCGCGGTGGCGCTGATACCCAGACAGGTTGCCCGGCTCTGGATTAAGTGAGGTCGTCAGGGTCTCCGATCGTCCCAGTTTCCAATGGCTTATTATGAATCGGCCAGGGGGCTTTTGTTTCTTAAACGACAATTATTTGGAGTATTTTACCTTCCATGCATACCCCTTCGATTTACCTCCATGCCCCTTGCTTTCTGGGGGCATCACCCTAAACGTTTCAAGAGAATCGTACCCCTTCGATTCCCCCTATGAACTCCCTGCAAGTCGCACTCACTGTGCTCTTACTAACCGCTTTGGCGGAGTGGCTGCATGGCATTCGTGTCCGACGGGTAGCAAGGTTGGCTTTCGGTCCGGATAACGCCCCTCGGCCTTGGGCTGTGGTGGCTCCCTATCTCCGTTGCCTCGCATTGGCGGCTTTCGCCTGGGGCTTAGCGGTGATGTTCGAGCTTCATCAGGCGGCGAAGGACGGGAAGCCGCACGACTCCAGGCAAGCCACGCGGCTGATATTTGTCTCAGATCTTTCGCCAAGTATGTACCTTAAGGACGCAGGTCCCGAAGGAAAATCGACCCGACAGGAACGGATGCGAGAAGAAGTCGAAGCCGTGTTGATGAGGGTCGGTGGCGATATCCGCTTCGGGGTGATTGGGTTCTATACCGAGGCTAAGGCAGTGGTGATGGAGGCGCGCGACCCGGAGTTAGTCCGTAACGTCTTCAACGGCCTTCCGATTCAGTATATCATGAAGACGGGTGACACCGACCTTGGTTCGGCGGTCAATTCCGCGGTGACTTTGGTGAAAGACCTGCCCGACGAAACTGTGCGTCTGTTGATTTTTACCGATGGTGACACGATCCCACTCCAGCCCATTCTGCCGCGTCCCAAGTCAGTGAAGGAAGTCCTCGTCCTCGGAATCGGCAATCCACGGAAAGGGACTTTCATCGCCGGGCATCAGTCGCGCCAGGATGCCGAGACTTTGGCTACGATCGCACGTTCATTAAAGGGCTCGTATTACGACGTGAACGAGAAGCACCTCCCGACCGATGCCTTGGGTGACATGGTTCTGCGGGCGCCGTTGCCGAAGTCTGGCTTGGATTTAGCCCAGTTGGCCTTGCTGGCGATGATACTGGGTGCTGTCGTTGTCGCTTTCCTGCCCGTCGCTTTGCAATATTTAGGTTCTCGCTGGAAGGTCATCCGGCCTGAGGCCAACACTGGAAAGGGTGGCGAACTGCGATGAGGAAATTGATGACCCTGCTTTGGTTGCTGTTTCCAGTCGGGGTGATTTATTATCATTTCAATGCCGGTGATGCCCAGTTGGCCCGGGAGAAAGCCCGCGATCACCTCGTGCTAATCCGTGCCCTGGAGCGCGTGAAAGAGCCCGACTGGATCACCATCGTCGAGGAATATAATAAGCTCGCGGCCGAATTGCCAACCGACGAGCGACCCTCGGTCCGCCATCAGATTCGCCTAGCGAAGGCCAAGGCACGGATCGAGATGCTTGATGTCGCCGGCGCTATCACGGATTTGACGCAGCTGCTCTTGGAGTCGGCCGCTGTCGATGGCGAGGATGGCTCAACCACTCGTGCTATCCGCGAGACGCTCGGTAAGGCATACTTCTACGGAACCTCCTTGCTGAAGGCTAATGGAGCGACCGAGGAGGAGTGGCGTCCTTATGCCGAACGAACCCGCCAGATTTTCCGGTACCTCGCCGAGCACCAAGATCCGGCTGCGTTGGCTGATTACGAGAATCGCGTGCAGGCTGAATTCAATCGTTCCGCCCGACTTAACAACTTATGAAAACCCATCCATCAATCCGTACCCTGTGGCCGTTGACCCTGTGTCTCGCTGCTTTTGCGCAGAATAATCCTGCTCCGGCTGTCGTTGAGGGCGTGAAGGGCGTGCGTCAGGAAGGTTCCGGAAAGGTTCGCGAAATCGATCCCGCCGCCAAAAACGTCGCCCCGACCACGGTTCAGGGTGTTGAAAAAGTGGATGGAGTAAAGACCCCCGATGGTGCAAAGATGATTAAGGAAACGCCGCCCCCGGCGGCGGTTCCTCCTCCCACCCAGAAAGCAGTGAATGGCGTGCCTCAGACCGCTACCCCCGTCGAGCCGCCTGCCGCCAAAGGCACCCCGCCTCCGCCCGCTGTCAAGGGAGCAGGCACGAAAGGCACCC
>CAIRLQ010000217.1 GCA_903879465.1 uncultured Opitutia bacterium
AGGCCTCGATGCTGGGCATGGTTACGATGAAGCCAAACTCGTGGCCGAGGCGGTGAATGCCGCTAAAGAAGCTGGCTTGAATCCCAGCACCGAGTCGCCCAAAACCCCCCAGAAGGCTGGCAAGTTTATGATTCACTCGTTGCAGATGTCCTGCCGCCGGGCTGATATCGCGAATGTCTTGCGATTCTACGAAAGCGTCAAAGTGCGCGCACCTTATCTGGCAATCGCCCAGCTCTCACTGCAAGCGGACCGCGGCCCCGCTGGCTCCGCTGGCACCGTCAGCATGAAAGTTCAGCTCACGGCCTTGGAGTTAATCGGCGAAGTGAAGCCTTCGGGCGAGCCTGACCCGACTCCATTGACTGGGCCGGCACAATCTTCAACGCCGGCGCCCCTGCCAGTTCCTACGCCCGCCCCAGCGGCGAAATAACCGATAAGCTAGGCGGTCAGAAGCTGAAGCTCTGACTGACCTTGAAGACGGCTGAGACGATCGCGAAAGCGATGAAGGCGACAAACGAGAAAGCAGTGACGAGTACCGCTGCGGAAATCGTCTGCGAGACGGCATTCAGCCAACGATCCAGGTCGGCCCGGTAGGAACGGGAGATATCCCGCAAGCCCGGGGCGAGGTTACCAGTCTGTTCAGCGACCGCGACGCGATCGAGGAGCAAGCGAGGGAAGTATCCTGTGCGTCCCAAAGCCTTGGAAAGGCTGTCACCCTCCAGCACGCGATTGGTGGCCTCGCGCAGCTGCTGGCGCAGGGCTCGATTGGGAGCGGTCTTCTCCGCGAGGCGCAAGGCCTCGGCGGTCGTGATGCCATTCTCAAGCAATACGGCCAAGGTGTGGCAGAAGTTGAGTACCGAGACGCGCATCACGAAAGTGCCAGCTAAGGGAAGCCTCAGCAGCAGCGCATCGGAAGCGAGCAAGCCCGGCTCCTTCTTGCGCCATTCGTGGATGAAAATCGCCCCGAGAATCAGGATGATTGCCACGATGGGCCCGACCCAGAGCAGCGTATTCGCAAACCAGATGAGCATCTTCGTGGCCAGGGGCATCTCGCCGCCAAGGGACTTAAGGAGCGTCTCTAAGCGGGGAAGAAGAAAAAGGACGAAGAAGATGATCACGCCGACCGCGACAAAACAGATGAAGATTGGGTAAGAGAGTGCCGACACGAGCTTACGTCGGAATTCCTTCTGCTCGGTGAAGTGTGCGATGAGGCGTTCAATGACGTCGCGGAGATTTCCCGTGGCCTCACCGGCGGCGATGAGGTTGAGCGTCTGCCCGTCAAAGACCTTAGGGTAAGCCCCCATTGCGACGGAAAGACTCTGCCCTTCGCCCAAGCGGGCCCAGAGCCCCGCACAGAGCGTGCGGAGGCGAGACTTCTGCAGACGCAGGGCAAGCAATCGCAAGGACTCGCCGGCCGACATGCCGCTGCGCACCAAGTCGGCCATCGATTCAAGAAATGGCAGACAGTCCGCACTCGTTGGTTGCAGGTCCTTGTCCGCGACGCCGCCTTCTTTAGCGGCCTCCTTCGCGCGAATCGCTGCGCCAGACTCCTCCACCTTGCTGGGCTTCAACCCCCGTGCCTGGAGGCGCCGAAGGGCCTCCCGGCGATTAGGCGCATCCAAGGTGCCTTCGGTCACGTTACCGCCACCATCCCGGGCGCTGTAATTAAATACGGCCATCGCTCCGTTACTCGTTCGAGCTCAGATTACGGACGAGCTCGTCGATCGTGGTACTGCCGGCGACGACCTTGAGCCAGCCGGACTTGG
>CAIRLQ010000218.1 GCA_903879465.1 uncultured Opitutia bacterium
AAAGTACCGACCGACGAAAAAGGCTACTACGCGAGCATCGCCGTGGCCGACCACGCGATTGAGTGCCTCAAGGACCACGCGGCGAACTACAAGGACCGGCCGTTCTTCCATTACATCCCTTTTATCGCGCCCCACTTCCCGTTGCACGCCTTGCCGCAGGACATCGCCAAGTATCGCGATAAATATCTGGCCGGCTGGGAAGCCTTGCGCGCCTCGCGCTTCGAGCGCCAGAAGACCATGGGTATCACGAACACCACCCTGTCGGCCCTCGAACGCGATATCGGCCCGCCCTACGCCTTCCCGGATGCGATGGCAAAGCTCGGCTCCGGCGAAGTGAACCGTCCCCTGCCCTGGGCCGAACTCACCGAAGAACAGCGCCGCTTCCAAGCCACGAAGATGGCTATCCACGCCGCGATGGTCGACCGCATGGACCAGGAGATTGGCCGTATCATCACGCAGCTGAAAGCGATGGGAGCCTACGAGAACACGCTAATTCTTTTCGCGTCCGACAATGGCGCCAGTGCCGAGATTATGGTGCGCAACGGCGGCCACGACCCGCAGGCTGAGATGGGTAGCGCCGCGACCTATCTCTGCCTCGGGCCCGGCTTCTCCAGCGCCGCCAACACCCCGCACCGTCGCCATAAGACCTGGGTGCACGAAGGCGGCATCAGCACGCCGCTCATCGCACACTGGCCGGCCGGCATCGCTGCCCACGGTGAACTCCGCCATACGCCCGGACACGTCGTCGACATCGTGCCGACCGTCCTCGAACTCGCCGGCACGCAAAAACCTGCCGACTGGAAAGGCCAGACGCTCCCGCCCGCCCCAGGCAAGAGTCTCGTGGCCGCCTTCAAGACCGACGTCACCATCGAGCGGACCAGCCTCTGGTGGCTGCACGAAGAGAATAAGGCCATCCGCGTCGGCGACTATAAGCTCGTCGCCGCCAAGAAAGACCCCTGGGAACTCTACGACCTGAAGACCGATCGCGCCGAACAGAACAATCTCGCCGCCAAGATGCCCGAGAAGGTTAAGGAACTCGCCGACCTTTGGCAGCAGCAGGCCGACGAGATTGCCGCCGTCGCCAAGCTTACCCTAAACGAACAGCCCAAGGGCAAGGCCAAGAAGAACGCCAAGTAACTTACGAGACAAAGTTGACCCGTTGATTCGTTGACGCGTTGGCCAGAAGTAAAAACCTACCCCCACCCCTACCCGAGTCTCACCTTTGCACTTTGCACGGTATCTTCCCTCCCCTCCTGACACCATCTCCCATTCACCCTCTGTCATCTGCCATCTTTACCAATCATGCGCTCCCTCCTCGCCCTCCTGCTGCTAGCCCCGCTGGCAGCGCTTAATGCCGCCGACGCCCCGAAAGCCCCTGCCCCGAAGAAGCAGGACCGCCCAGCCCCGCCGACACGCGCATTCGACGCCCCCGGCGCGCCAACCTTCATCCGCCTCGACGGCAAGCAGACGCTCGCCGACGGCAACTACCTCGTCGGCCCGGATTACGTCGCAGTCCCTGAATCCAAGGCCAACCCGGCCGTACCTCAGGGCAAGCTCCAGCAGTTCCAGATCGATTCGAAGACCACGCAGCGCTTCAACCCCGGCATCGCCCGCGACGTCTTCGGCACGCCCGACCCAAAGAATCCGAAGACCCTCATCGTCGATATTCATAATATCGAATACAAGCGCACCATCACGGTCTACATCCCAGCCCAATACGTGCCCGGAACCGCCGCCCCGCTCCTCGTCACACACGACGGCCCCGGCCTCGGCAAGCCGGACCTGAACACGGCGCACATCCT
>CAIRLQ010000219.1 GCA_903879465.1 uncultured Opitutia bacterium
CCGATGATTTTCGAGGCCACAGGATGGACCGCACAAGGCAACCCCACCCGCCGGCTGGAGAAAATCTCTTCGTCGGTGAGTATCTCCGCCGCACAAATCGCCGCCGCACCGGAATTCGCCCTAGCAGTCCGCAAGCAACGCAGCGGCAGCACGAGCGCCCGCGTCGCTCTTTTCGCACCGATGCCCGGCGGTGGCCCGGCCCTCGACGGCTCCCTCAGTGGCTGGGAAATATGCGAACCTGTGACCTTCGCCGCGGATGCCAAGCAGTCGGCCGAGGTGCGCTGCGGATTCGATCGCGAGCACCTCTTCCTCCGCTGGCATGTCCGCCTGGGACGTAAGTTTGCGCCGAAACCGCTCGAGCCAGTCGAGCGTATCTTTACACACGACCGGGAAGCCGACACGTTCAGCTTCTACATTCAAGGCGATCCGCTGGCCGCGCCCGCCAAGAATGCCAATGGTCGAGCAGGTGACAGCCGCTTCGTCTTCGGACTCTTTAAGGATAAAGAGACCGTCCGTCCCGTGGCGCTGGCGATGCTCCCACAATGGTCCGGCAACAGCAAACCCAGCCCGCTGACCTATAAGACGCCAGCCGGCGGGGCTGCCGTGTTCGAACACGTCGGACTACTCACCTCAGCAAAACTAGGCCACGTGATGGATACCGACGGCGAAGGCTACGTCATCGCTGCCGCCATTCCGCTGAACAGCATACCAATGTTGCCTGCGCTAACCGGACAATTCCGTACCCTGGTTAATTTCGACGCCACCTTCGGCGGCCATAACCGCATCTGGTGGGCCAACGCCGACGGCTCCGCCACCCGCGAAACTTACGACGAGCCCACGGAAGCGCGCCTCTACCCAGGCTCATGGTCGCAGGCGAATTTCGCACCGATGAGCGGCCTGCCCATTCGGGCTTGGAGTGCCATCGGACCCTTCGGCTTCGCCAGGCTCGCACAGTTACGCCACCGCGAAGATCGCCCTGAAATCACGCGCACTTTGGGCGCAATAGCCTTTCCGCCCGAGCAAGGCATAGACTTCGGCGCCACCTTCACGGGAGAGATTACCCAGACTCGCAAGGGCCTACACAAACTAGCCTGGAAACCCGCCAGCGTCAGTGGCGATATCGTCAGTTTCGAAACAGCGCTCGGCTGGAAGGGCTATGAAGAAGAAGGTACTGCCTACCTCGTCACCTGGGTACAGTCCCCTCAACCCACGACCATCAAACTCAGCGTACTCGACGCCCACGGCCACCATGCCGTACGCGCCTGGATCAATGATCATGCCCTGCCCGCCGTACACCCCAAGGGCCAGGGACCGAAGGACCTCCACTACATGCTCGACGCCACCCAGCCCGTGACACTTAAGGCGGGGTGGAATAAACTCCTAATTCGTTTCGACCAAGTCTGGGGAGGCAACCAAGTCGGTCTCACCGTCGATGCCGCTCCGGAGGTACTCTGGTCACTTAAGTTCTCACCGACCCCACCCATTAAATAAGCCGGAGGCCCGAGAGAGCCCCCGACAGGAGCCACTCGGAAGAGGGTTGCCTGACCTCCCCACACTAAATGACAGTAGCGCACCCCCATGCGCTCCCTGCTGCTAGCCCTACTTGGCCTTACCGCTGCCCTTCCCGCCCAAGACATCGTCATCTACGGCGGCACATCCGGCGGCATCACCGCGGCGATCCAGGCGGCCCGGGAAGGCCGGACGACGGTGCTCATCGAGCCAACGAAGTTCCTTGGCGGCCTAACGACCGGCGGCCTGGGCGCCACGGATATCGGCAATAAGAAAGCCATCGGCGGCCTCTCGCGCGAATTCTATACGGGAATTGCGAAATATTACGCCGACGATGCGAAATGGGTCCACCAGACCCGCGAGGCCTACTTCGCCAAGCGCCCCCACGGCAACGCCGCCGACGAAGGCACGATGTGGACCTTTGAACCGCACGCCGCGACTGAAGTCTACAACCAGATGCTCAAAGCCGCCGGCGACAAGGTGACGGTGGTCTTCGGCGAACGCCTCGACCTCAAAAAGGGAGTCATCAAGGACGGCACGCGTATCGTGAAGATCGTGATGGAGAGTGGCCGCGAGTTCTCAGGGAAGATGTTCATCGACGCGACCTACGAAGGCGACCTGATGGCCAAGGCGGGCGTCAGCTACCACGTAGGACGCGAAGCCAACGCCACCTATGACGAAACCCTCAACGGCGTGCAGACCGCCCTAGCGAAGTCGCATCAGTTCGTTAAAAACGTCGACCCGTACGTCAAGGCCGGCGACCCCAGCAGCGGCCTACTACCCGGGATTGAAAAAGAACCCGCCGCTGCCGACGGTTCGGGCGACCGCAAGATCCAGTCCTACAATTTCCGGATGTGCACGACTGACGTGCCGGAAAACCGCCGCGACTGGGAAAAACCCCTGAATTACAACGAACGCTGGTATGAACTTGCGCTCCGCAATGCTGAGGCGGGTGAGCTCCGTAGCTCCTGGGGTCCGACCCCGATGCCTAACCGCAAGACAGACACAAATAACTCGCTGGGCGTGAGCACCGACTTCATCGGCCAGAACTGGGATTACCCCGAAGCCGACTACGCGACGCGCGCGAAAATCTGGCAAGCCCATGAAGACTGGCAGAAGGGCCTGATGTGGACCTACGCCAACCACCCGCGTATCCCCGAAAAAATTCGTCTCTCTTTTCAGAAATTCGCCCTCTCGAAGGACGAGTTCAAAGACAACGGCAATTGGCCCCGCCAACTCTACGTCCGCGAAGCCCGTCGCATGATCTCCGACTACGTGATGTCGGAGAAGAACTGCCGCCGCAAGGAAGTCATCGAAGATTCCGTGGGCATGGGCGCCTACAATATGGATTCGCACCACGCACAGCGCACCGTAGACAAAGACGGCCATGTACGCAACGAGGGCGACGTCCAAGTCGGCAGCAAACCCTACCCTGTCAGCTACCGTAGCCTCCGCCCTAAGGCCTCGGAATGCACCAACCTCCTCGTACCGGTCTGTCTAAGCGCCAGCCACATCGCCTATGGGTCCATTCGGATGGAGCCGGTCTTTATGGTACTTGGCCAATCCGCTGCCACCGCCGCCGGCCTCGCCATCGAAGGTAAAACAACCGTGCAGGCCGTCGATTACGGCGCCCTCAAGGAACGCCTCCTCGCCAGCGCCCAGGTGCTCGATCTCGTAGTTTCAACCAGCAGTGGCGCCCTGCCCAAGGAAAAGTTCGCCGGCTTGGTGATCGACGACACCCAAGCCCAGCTCAAAGGTTTCGAAACTATCGGCGGTGTGGGTAGCTTTATCGGTGAAGGATATCACCATGATGCGAACGAGAACAAGGGCGCGCAGTCAGCCCGTTTCACCCCCTCCCTGCCCGCAGTCGGCAACTACCGCGTCGCCATCTCCTACGGCACCAACGCCAACCGCGCCACGAATGTCCCAGTGAC
>CAIRLQ010000220.1 GCA_903879465.1 uncultured Opitutia bacterium
ATCGCTTCCAAGGTCGTGATTTCCGACTCACCGACATCCACGGCGAAGTCGTGAAGCAATTGCTGGCGTAAAACTGCAGGATTACTTCAGCACTTACTTCCCCACCTGTTCGCGATAAAGGACCTTAAAGGGATTCTCAGCAAACGTTAGAGTTTTCTCATGAGGATGGCGTCAGCGTGGGCCACCCCCGCCCAGACGCAACCTCAGCCGCCGCGCCGTTGCAGCCGGAATGACCGATAAGTCATCTCGCCGGAAACAGCGTCCCGGTAAAGCCGCGAACCCTTTACGCCAGCGAAATCCATAGCCATCCCATGCAAACAACGCGGCAAGGCCTGCCGTACCATGGCCTCATAGCGCGGCGTATTAAGTTCCATCCCGCGGATGACCTCTGGATTGATCAGTCGCATCTGCTCCAGTCGAAGCAACGGGTGGCTAACCAACGCCCCGACCCATTCCTCGAGACCGTTGGGATAGCGAAGATCCGCATGACAGAACCAGCCGCCGGGCTTCAACACCTTGGCCACCTGATCCACAAAACCAGGGAAGTCCGGGTAGCAATGGGAAGCCTCGACATTAATCACGACATCGAAACTGCCTGGATCAAAAGGCAGCGCCTGGGCGTCGCCGACCTGAAAACTCAGCCCAGCCACATGGTGCCTCTCGACACAGTAGCGAATGCCTTCCGGATTCAAATCCAGCCCGATATACTCGGCGGGCCCATGGTAGCGGGCGAAATAAGAAGCTCCGCCACCATGGCCGCAACTGACTTCGAGTACACGCTTACCGTGCAAATCGATGCCACTGAGGACGTGGCGGTAGAGCTGAATATTCGAACGATCCCCTTCATCCTCCGCCCGCAACTCCGGGCGGGCGTCTTGCTCGCCGTCGAAAGCGTAGTTTAGGAAACTGATGCCCTGCGCACGCACCCGCCGTGTGAAGAAAGGGTACCACCACTGCCAGAGCTTCTGACGAAGGCTGGGACGCACCAGGATTTCCTCAATGAGACCCATCTTATGACCAGACGCCTTGGTCGATGAGCGCTTTCGTGGCGGCAGCGGACCAACCCCGATTCGCCACAGGATTAGCCGGACTAGGATGCGGGACCTTGGCAAAGTTCACGAGTAGGCCCTGCAGCGCCTCTCGAGCCCTCGTCTCCGCATAAGCACCGACGCCGACGACCGTCGTGACACCTAGGCCTTCCACCATGACGCGCAGAAGCCGATCACACTCTTTGTTCACTGGAGCCATGGATTCCGCCGGCAACTCCTCCGGGATCACATTGCGGCCCTGCTTGGTGTTCTGTAGGAAAAGCAGCGGGCAATAATTATGCACCAGATGGTCGGCGAAAAACTTGTCTGCCTGACCGAAACGTTCCTGACAGAGCCCCCACAGCCGCCGACCACTGACTTCTGAGCGGTGACAGGAAAAGCCGGCGACTTTCTTGCCCGGGTGCTCCTGGTCCGGCCGGCCCACGGGCATCTCGATCCCCATCCAATCGCGCACCGCGGCGATCTCGCCGAAAGGCACCCCGGTCTGAGCCATCCCGAACGGCCCAGGATTCATGCCGAGGAAAAGCACCTTGCGGGGCCCCGCCGCAGCGTAACGCCTCAGATAAGCCTCGTGGGCCTCCCAAGCGTAATCCAGAGGGCGGTAGACAAAGTCGGCGGGAGAAGGGAACGTGAGCCCGGCGAGGGCCTTCCGTAACGCAATCGTCGCCCGGATGACTGGTTCGGCGGACATGCTGAAAGACAATCCGCCCACCTCGCCGGGTCGAGCCGTAAGGCGAGCGACGGGGTGCGATTTCCCCTTGCGCTTCCCCTCGTAGGATAAAAAGTCCACCTCCCTACCGACGTGAGCAAACCGCAGCCTTGGACTACTAAAGACGCCGAAGACTATTACGGCTTCAAACGCTGGGGAGGTAACAACTTCTCCGTGGACCCACAGGGACACCTCTGCGTGCACCCGAAAGGCGACCATCGCAAGATCCGCATCACGGATATCGTCAAGGAAGTCGAAGCCTCTGGCCTCAAGCCTCCGCTGACCATCCGCGTCCAGGATCTACTGCGCCACCGCGTCACCCAGATCAACGAGGCCTTCCGACGTGCCATCGAAGAAGAAGACTACACTGGACGCTATCGCGGCGTCTTCCCGATTAAGGTCAACCAGCTCCGCGAAGTGGTCGAAGAAATTCTCGATGCTGGTGAAGAATATGATTTCGGCCTCGAAGCCGGCTCCAAGCCGGAACTGATCATCGCTCTCGCCCTGCTCGAGAACCGCAAGGCCCTCCTGATCTGCAACGGCTACAAGGACGAGGAATACATCGAGCTCGCCCTGATGGGTCGACGCCTCGGGAAGCAGACCATCATCGTCGTCGAACAGCTTTCGGAAATCGATGCAATCATCCGCATTGCCAGACGCATGGGCGTGCAACCGCACATCGGCTTGCGCGTCAAACTCACCACGGCCGGCGAAGGCAAGTGGGCGGATAGCACCGGCGAGAACGCGAAGTTCGGCCTGACCGCCTCCGAAATCGTCGAAGTCTCTCAGCGTCTCGCGAAAGCGAAGATGAAGGACTCCCTTCGCTTGGTTCACTTCCACATCGGCTCACAAGTGCCGAACATCGGTACAATCAAGAAAGCCGTCGTCGAAGCCACCCGTTTTTATTGCGAACTCAAGCGCATGGGCTTCCCCATGGGCTTGCTCGATGTCGGCGGCGGTCTGGGCATCGATTACGATGGAAGTCGCTCGGCCTACGAATCCTCCATGAATTACAGCATGGAAGGCTACGCCCGCGACGTCGTCGCTAACGTCAAGCAGATCTGCGAGGAAAGCGGCGTCCCTCTGCCCGACATCGTTTCGGAATCTGGACGTGCCCTCGTCGCCCCGCACTCGATCCTCATCTTCGAAGCCGTCGACCGTATCACCCGCGACGAAGGCAACGTCAGCCCCCCAAAGGGCAAGACCCACCAGCTCATCCGCGAGCTCGAAGCCATTCGTAAGAATAAGCGGAAATTCGACCCGCTTGAGCGCTACCACGACGCCAAGGAAAAGCGCGAGGAGGCCCACGCCCGTTTCAGCCTCGGTAACCTACGCCTCGAAGAACGTGCTCAAGCAGACCGTCTCTTCTGGGATATCTGCCGCCAAATCCGTCAGGATTTGAAAGACGTTTCCGACGTGCCCGACGAACTCGCCCGCCTGGATTCGATGCTCGCCGAACAGTACGTCTGCAACTTCTCGGTCTTCCAATCCCTACTCGACCACTGGGCGCTTGATCAACTCTTCCCAATCGCCCCGATCCATCGCCTCAACGAGCGCCCAACCGTCCAAGCCACGCTGGTCGATATCACCTGCGACTCCGACGGAAAGGTCGACGATTTCATCGACCTGGAAGACGTTCGCAAGACCCTCTCACTCCACCCCATAAAGGAAGGCCAGCCTTACTACATTGGCGCCTTCATGGTCGGTGCCTACCAAGACATCATGGGCGACCTTCACAATCTCTTCGGTCGCGTCAACGAGGCCCACGTCTTCCTCGAAGACGACGAAGCTGACGGTTTCTACATCGAAGAAAGCATCCCGGGCTACTCCGTAGAACGCATCTTAGGCATGATTCAGTATAACGCAGAAGACCTTTGCCGCATGCTGAAGCGTCAGGTCGACCGCGCGACTAAGGCGGATTCGGTCCGCCCGCGCGAAGGCGTGGCCATGGTCGATCTCTACGAACGCCTGATTCGTGGCCGCACGTACCTGATTCCGCATCGCGAAGAACCGAAGGTGAAGTCAAAAAAAGCCGCGAAGAAGAAGTGACCGAAGGGTTGACTGAGCGGCTCCAAAATCGGCGGCGTCCGTCGTCCCCCGCCAGTGCACTCTTGCGACTTAAGCCAAGATTAACTTCAGCCGCTTCAGCTCTTCGAGCATGAGGGGCGGGGCCTCGCGCAGGTTCTCATAAGAATCCACGTGGGCCAGCCACGCCCAATGGTCACCGCAATCCATCCGTTCGGTGAAACGTAAACGCAGCGTGGCGATTGCCCCCTTTAAAAGATAGAGACCTTCGCCGACATGCTCAATCTGATCACCGAGCTGGGTGATCTTATCCGTGGAATTACCAGATTTCTTGCCGAGGAGTTTGATGTGATTGGCCTGGTCCTTGGCCATGTAGTTGAGTAACCCGATCGGATTAGCCTCCAGATTGGCGAGCGTCTTGGTATCCTTATACACGCCGACGATGAAGCACTTCGGCTTCAGGGAAATCGGGGTGACGTAACTGCAGATATTGAGGTTACCCTTACCGCCGGCCGTGGTGGACAGACTATAGATAGGTCCGTCCACGCGATTCCAAGGTTTGACACGGATTCCGGGCATTGAGGTGGGGTTCCATTTGTACCCGCCCCAGTTCTAATTGTTCCGACCAATTTTACTGACCTAGCAGATGGGAGTCGTAAAACGATGGAATGTCCCGCCCGAGAGCCTATTTCACCCTGCTTCTGGCCGTCATCTCCGGCCTCGCAGGTGGTTGCGGACCCCAAAAGGCTTCCCCGGAGGTCTTTAAAGACCTCTCTTACGATTCCAGCGGGCATGAACGGCAGAAACTAGACCTCCACCTGCCCCTCAACCACAAAGGCGCCCCGGTGGTCCTTTGGGTCCATGGCGGCGGCTGGGTCACTGGCAACAAGGACAATCCTCCCATCGGCTTCCTGAAACAGCGCGGCTACGTCGTAGCCTCGATGAACTATCGCTATTCAACCCAGGCGCCCTTCCCGGCCCAGATTGAGGACGCCAAATCCGCCGTGCGCTGGCTCCGGGCACATGCGGACCAATACGGTTATGACGGACAACGAATTGCGGTCTGGGGACATTCGGCGGGCGGCACCATCGTTGAGATGCTCGGAGTTTCGGCCGCCCATCATAATTTTGACCGCGGCGACAATCTCACCACCTCGAGCGAAGTCCAGGCCGTCGTCGGTATAAGCGGCCCGACCAACTTCCTCCCCCTCATCCGACATGCGGTAGCCAACGGCGAAGCCCGCAATCCGAAGGCGATCATTCAGGTAGTTGGCAGGCTACTGGGCTGCCCGGTCGAAGAATCGGAACGTTATGCGGCCGCCGCTAGCCCTACCAGTTACGCCTCAGCCTCATCCGCGCCCACCTTGCTCATCCACGGCAGCAAAGATGAAGTCGTCCCGATTGCCCAAAGTCAGGAGCTCCACGACCTCCTCAAAGCTGCCGGCGCCAAGTGCGAGCTCCTGATTTTACCCGAAGCCGATCACGTCGGCGTCTTCGATCGTAGCACCCTCAACCAAGCGGCAGATTTCACCGATTTCGCCCTCGGCGTACACCGCTGACCATGAGTCGAATCGTCGCCCTTCACGGATTCACGGGTTCAGGCGCCGACTTCGACCCATTGCGCCCCCTCCTTCCGGCCCAGGCGGAATTGATTACTCCGGACCTCCCTGGCCACGGCCATAAAGTACATCAACGTCGTCCAGCGGAATACTCCCTGGAATCGCACCTCCACCTCATCACCGAAGCTGTCGGCAAGACTGAGCCGGTCACGCTCGTAGGCTATTCCATGGGTGGGCGTCTCGCCCTGCATTGGTCCGTCGCTCATCCTGAACGCATCCGGCGCCTCATCCTCATCGGAGCTAGCCCCGGCCTCCCTGAGCCCGCCCAACGCGACGAACGACGCCTCGCCGATGCCGACCTCGCCCACTTCATCCGTACACAGGGACTCCCGGCTTTTTTCAAATACTGGTACAACCAGACTTTCTTCGCCTCGCTGATGGCCCTCCCCAAAGAACGGCTCGACCCAATCCTCATCCGGCGAGCCGCGAATCATCCCGAAGCACTGGCACTCAGTCTAGAAAACGTTGGCACGGGCACACTCCCTTCGCTCTGGCATCGACTAAGGGAACTACGCATGCCAATCGACATCGTCACGGGTGAGCACGACGTGAAATTCACCCGCCTGGCCCATGAGATGGGCACCCACCTCCCTAAGGCGCGCCTGAGCGTCATCGAACAAGCAGGCCATGCAGTGCATCTCGAGCAACCCGCCGACCTGGCGATGTTACTGGCATAAATAAAAAGACCCGGCCACAAGACCCGGTCTTTTCCGATAAGCTGGGAGGTCTTAGATGAAGACACTCATGGCGGGCTTAGCCTTGTTTCCGATCTGCATCGGACGTCCTGCCGGCGTAATAATATCCGTCTGCACCGGTAAGCCGGCAGCATGGGCGATAGTCGCATGAAGGCTGCCAGGCGAAACGCCATCACCATCCGGGGCGTAGCCCTTGGCGTCGCTCGCGCCATTAACGAAGCCGCGCTTCACGCCACCGCCCGCCAACACCGTAGAGAAGACCAACGGGTGGTGACCGCGACCGCCGCCACTGAAATCAGGCTTCCGTCCGAATTCCGTAGTGACTGCGACCAACGTCGTGTCGAGTAAGCCCTTAGATTCAAGATCTTGAATCAACGTGGCAAAGACCCGGTCAAAATCGCCACCCAATGTTTCCATGCGATCGCCCAAGGTGGCATGCATATCCCAGCCACCATTGGCGACCTCGACGAAGCGGACGCCATTCTCAATGAGACGACGTGCCAGGAGGCAACCTTGTCCGAATTTGCTCTTACCGTAACGGGCACGCACTTCGGCCGGCTCGGAAGCGAGATCAAAGGCCTTAAGGTCGGTACTCTGCATGAGCTGGAACGTGGTGTCGTAGAATTCGTTATAAGCCTTCACATTCTCATCACCCGCCTTGCCGCCAAAGCCGGAGTCCAATTGCGCCAGTAAGCCAGCGCGCTTGGCAGCGACTTCTGTCGTAACCGGGCTCTTGGTATCGAGCAGGCCGTCGTCCGGGTTCTGAATCGGCAGGGGGGAGAATGAAGCGGGGAACCAGCCGTTCCCATGGTTAGCGGAACGATTGACGGCCACCGAGGAAGGCAGGGTCTTATGACTCGCCCCAAGGAAGTGCTGCGCCCACGCCCCGAGCGTCGGGTGCTGCAACGTTCCCCGTTGCTCAAACCCCGTCCGCATTAGGTACGAAGCGGAGGCATGCACCCCGACCTTCGCCGTCATATTACGGACGACGGTGATCTTGTC
>CAIRLQ010000221.1 GCA_903879465.1 uncultured Opitutia bacterium
CCATTCGAGGGCGTGCGTCAGGTCGCTCTCGGCTTGGGCGGCGTTCTTTATGCTGAGGTAGGCGCGACCGCGGGCCATGAAAGCTTCGCCACGTTTCCAGAATGGCCAGGTAGCCAAGTCTTCTTGTCCGAACTGCTTGATGATTTCTGAAGGTTTGTTCTGCGCGAGCAGGATCAACATATCAGTGGTCTTTTGGATGGCTGGAATCGGGATGCGGGCCGAGAGGCTTGCGGCTTGGTTGAAGTCCTTGAGGGCGATGGCGGTAGTAGCAGCTTTTTCGAATACTACGGATTTTTGAAAATCTGTAAGTTTTCCGTCAGCCAGGCTAAGGTAGTTGCGAATCGCGTCGGCGGGTGGCTGGGTCTTGCTGGCTTCGCGGAGAGACGTAGTGAAGTCGGTGACATTCGGGTCGACGGGGAATCCAAAGGAGCGCCCGGCATAGAAATGAGCGAACTTCAACGGATCATCGAAGTGGTCGGTGCCGGTCGGAGACAAGGCGCTGCGCTCGATGCCGTCGGGCCGCACGCGTAGTCGATACATGTTGATATGCCAGGGGAGGCTCTGGGTGGGTTTACGCCCGATGATTTGATGTAATGGGTCGTTTCCATCCTGCGTGACCGGAAGGCGGATCTCGACCGTCCAGTGGTCGTCGGCGATGTGGGCGGCAACCTCGGCTTGGGCGTCCCAGTTCAGCGTATGGCCGCTCGGGGCGCCATGGTCGAAGCTGGCATAGGCCCCCGAGGGGCTCACGACGATGGTGTAGTACGAATGGGTTTCGGTCGCGATTTCGATTACCACCGCATCTCCGCGCCAACCGGCTGGATCGCTACCCTCGATCGCGGAGACACTAGGTTTTTCGCCAGGGTGTTCCTCGCAGCGAATCGCCAGGCAGACGCTGTTGCCTTGCCATCCGGCTTTATAAGAAGTTCCGAAGGTAGGTTGGCGCCCGGTCTCCAGCTCGCGGAATTTCCCCATGGCCGCGGCGGGGCACTTCTGCCAGTAGGTGTCCTCAAGTTTTCCGTCGATGACAATCCCCGTCGCGTCACCGACGAGTCGTACAATTGGAACCTGACCGCGCTTTTGCCCGAGTTGTTCCGACTTCATGCGCAGGCCTTTGAGGAATTCGTCGATGAGCGCCAGGCGCCTGCCGTAGACGCTCGTGGAGGGGGTTTTACTTTTGGCTTGTTCGAAGAGTGAGAGGGCCTCGTCGGCTTTCGATTTATCCTCCTCCATCGCCGCCCAGTTCGCCTCGCAGAAGGTGAAGAAGTTGAGGATTTCTTTTTCGGCCGGACCATAGAACAGGCGGCAGTATTCCTTCAGCATCGCCCCGACGTCTGCATGCTTGCCGCCCCATTCCATGCGGGCGGTGAAGTAGACAAGGAAGTGGTTGAAGCCGACGTCCAGTTTGTCGAAGTCGTTACGTACGGTCAGCCAGATATCTTCGCCTTGAGATTTACCTTTGGTGGCGTTGAGGGTGTCGCCGAGCGCGTGGGCGGCGTAGGCGGGCAGGTACCATCCGCGGTCGGTAAATGGATAGTTTTCAAAATTCAGAATCGGGTTATCCGTCTTCATCGACCACGCCGCGCGGAGAGCCGCAGGTTCGGTTTCGCCGACGGCCTTGTTCCGTCCTCCATTCATCGGTCGGCGTCCGCCGACGATGCACACTAATACGTTGGGCTCGAGTTTACTGATTTTAAGCGGCGGGAGCGAATAGGTACCATAGGCACAGTTGAGTACTTTGGCATGCGGGTGGGTTTTGCCGATCTCCTTGGCCACGCGATTCACAAAATCCCACACGTAATCGGAGAGTAAGCCGCGTTGATCTCGCTCCGGTGATGCCTTACCCTGGCACTTGTCGCACTGACAGAGGGAGGTGTAGCCGTCGGGCGGCATGATGGAGACGCTTTCGAAGTGATAGGTGTCGAGCTGGGTGCGCGCCCATCGCACCGTTTCCTGGAAGAGTTCCTCGCTCGAGTAGCAGAGCTGGTTCGTGGAAGAGCCTGGTTTGATGTCGCGCTTGCCGCCGTAGAGGGCGAACCACTCTGGATGTGCCTTAAAAGTCTCTTCATTCCCCGTCATGTTTGCCATGCCATGCGCGATTTGCAGCGACTCATCGTGGCGAATGCCGAGACGCATCGCCCATTGGGAGATAGCCGGACCCACGGTACCAAAGCGGACATTGAACTGACGGAGCGGGAAGTCGGGCTGCACGATCTCGTTGATTTTCGTCAAGGGGATGGTCTTCATTGTGGGCATCACTTCGCCCAGTTCGCCTGGAAGGTACCATCGGGCACCGAGTTTATGCATGAAGGCGCAAACTGCGTTGAAACTCCCACGCTCATCCAGACCCCAGAGCTCGAGGACTTCATTCTTGGCGGTGACTGCGCCGTCCGGCTTCCCGGTACCGCCGGGCAGTTTTAGTCGATGTTTATAGATGCCGGTATTTGGCATGCCCCATGGTGCACCCGTTATCTTTTTCCATTCAGCCTGTGCGCGTTTGATGTCGCCGTTACTTTGGGCGAAGGGTGCGATTGGCGTGAAGTCGCTGTCATCTCCGATGAGCACTATCCAGTCGACGCCGGTCGTGATTCGATAGGCGCCATATTTCAGTCCCGCGGGCAGGATACCCAGCGTGTCTGTGTGCGCGCTGTGGCCGATGAAGACTTTACTGGGCATCTTCCCAGTCGGCGTGGTGACGATCGGCAGGCGCGCACCGGAAATCTTCTCGATATCATCCCTAAACTCTTGTGCGGCGAGGCGCTGCGAGCGGGTGGGCGTAAGCGAAAGAATAATTTCCGCGCGCGGCTGGCCATCCTCCACGAGCAGCGGCTCGCGGGCCTGCGCAATTGCTAGGGCTGAGATTAGCGCGCATGCGAAGCGGAGCGGGTGCATGGCGCGTTAAGGATGAGTTGGATGGGATTAGCGACTTAACGCTTGGCCGGTAACCATTGAACGGCATCGACGATGACGAAGCCGTTGGTACCCGCGTTGGAAATCTCGACCCAGCCCTCCTTACCGGCGGCAAACTCAAATGTGCCTACGACATGGAAAGGCCCGTCCGCTTGGGTTTTTAGCTGCTGATTCACGAGCACCTTGGTCTCGCCCTTGGCATGATGAATCGTCACTGGGACATTCGTGGCGCGGTTGGCGTTGGTGCCGTAGGAGATGGCGACGCGGTAGCTGCCGGCTGCGGGCAGGGAGGGGGTGAAACGGGCTGACTGCGCGTCCTTCTCGGCGTTGCCGTCATGGCGATAGCCGGCGCCGACGAAGCCAGGCGAAGTGTGGCCGGTCGCTTCGAAGCCTTTGAGGGCGGCTTCGCTGTCGTCGACGACGATGCCGGAGAGCTTTGACTTATCGAGGCCGTAGCCGCCGCCTGCTGCGGAGGTCGTCACGAAGTCGAGCATCTGACCTGAGGCGAGGAGGCGTTCCTTGAGGGCGCCGTAATCGACGGCCTGCACGGAGGTGTTGCCTTCG
>CAIRLQ010000222.1 GCA_903879465.1 uncultured Opitutia bacterium
CCTTCTGTAACGTGTTCATCTTCATGAACCGACAGTCGTTACAGGAGCAGCGATCCGTGGGCGCGGCCACGAAAGTTTTGCCTGGCACCTCCCGGCGGAGCCGATGAATCATACCAGACTCGGTCGTTATAATGATAGTATCGGCGCTCTGGCGCTTGCTCCAATCTACCATGAGTTCGGTTGAGCAGACCATGTCGGCCATCTCTCGCACGGCTTCCGTGCATTCCGGGTGCGCGACCACCGGCGCGCCCGGGTGCGCCGCTTTAGCGCGGAGCAACGCAGCGGGCGTGAACTGCACGTGCGCGTAACAGTTGCCGGGCCAGAGTTGCATGGCGCGGCCAGTTTTTCCGGAAACCCAGCGTCCAAGATTCTGGTCCGGCACGAAGAGGATAGGGCGGTCCGCCGGGACGCGGCTGACGATCTTCGAGGCGTTACCGCTGGTAACGATGACGTCGCTGATGGCTTTTACGGCGGCGCTACAATTGATGTAGGCAACAACGTAAAGCGCGGGGTCGGCGGCCTTGGCAGCGGCAAGTTTTTCAGCGGGGCAGGAGTCGGCGAGTGAGCAGCCGGCGGCTAAGTCTGGTAGCAGCACGCGACGAGAGGGATTCACAATTTTGGCCGTTTCCGCCATGAAATGCACCCCGCAGAAGACGATCGTCGATTGCTGCGCGGCCGCGGCTTTGTAGGCGAGTCCGAGCGAGTCGCCCACAAAATCGGCGACGCCCTGAATATCTTCGCACTGATAATTATGTGCGAGGATGATGGCGTCTTTGGCCTTCTTCAATGCGATGACCTCCTTTTGTAAATCCGAGAGCGGGATGCCGCCGATGGGTAGTGGAGGGAAGACGGAGGCGGTGGGATAGGTGATCATGGTCGGGAGGCCTTGCGCTTCTGACAACGTTCACAGAGCGCGGTGACCTGGAGTTTCTGCGAGATGGGTCGCATGCCGTGCTTGGCGGCGACGGCCTTGCCGTACCATTCCATGAACGGCGCCTCGACTTCAACAATGGTTTCACAGCTTTCACAGACCAGCTGGGCGCGGAAGGTAGCGCTACCGACTTCCGCCAGATAGTACTTATGGTCGCGACCCACATCGATTTCCCGAATGACGCTGCTGCCGATGAGCAGGGGGATGGCCCGATAGATGGTAGCGCGTGAAACACTGCGATCCAAAGAGCGGGCTTTCTTCAGCAAATCTTCGGCGGTATAGTGGCCTAAAATGCCCCGGGCGGCTTCGAAGACCGCCATTCGCTGACGCGTGGCACGCAGGCCTTTCTGGGCGATGAACGCTCGGAAGGCTCCGGATTGCTCCGGGGATTCGCTGGCAGGGGACTTAGGCATGCCGATTTGAGACACTTTTGATACTGGACGCCCCCCGCGTCAATACGGGACGCGTCATTGACACGGGGCCTCCCGACCCCTTCATTTACCCCCTTTTCCCTTTGGGAAAGGCCTTTCTACAGATGTACCACAACACGGACGATCTTCGCATTCGCAGCCAGCACCCCTTGCTGACTCCTGCCCTCGTGCTTTCTGACCTGCGTGCCTCGGAGAAGGCCACCGAGGTTGTCACGACCGCCCGCAGGGATGCCGCTCGGGTCATTTCCGGTCAGGACGACCGCCTACTGGTCATTGTCGGGCCCTGCTCGGTACATGATACTCAGGCCGCCCTCGAGTATGCCGCGCTCCTGCAGAAGGAAGCGCAAAAGCACGCCGCCGACCTCGTGGTGGTGATGCGCGTTTACTTTGAGAAGCCTCGCACGACGGTGGGCTGGAAGGGGCTGATTAATGACCCGCTTGTCGATGGTTCCTTCCGGATCAACGACGGCCTGCGCATCGCTCGCCGTTTGCTGGCGGATATCGCTGAGATAGGCCTGCCCTCGGCGACGGAGTTTCTCGACCCGATTACGCCCCAGTATGTGGCAGACCTCGTCTCCTATGGCGCCATCGGCGCCCGCACGACCGAGAGCCAGATTCACCGCGAACTCGCTTCGGGTCTCTCCATGCCGGTCGGTTTCAAGAACGGCACGGATGGATCCATTCAGGTCGCCGTGGATGCCTGCCTTTCCGCTCGCTCGTCGCACTGGTTCCCCTCCGTCACGAAGGACGGTGTGGTCGCAATTTTTCAAACTTCGGGCAATCCTGACGCACATATTATCCTACGTGGTGGTTCTCGGACCGGCCCTAATTACGGAGCCGAATTCGTCACCGATGCCGCTGCTCGTATCCTAAAGGCAGGCCTGACCTCCCGTCTCGTCATTGATTGCTCCCATGGCAACAGCTCGAAGGATCATCGCCGTCAGCCCTTGGTGGCCTCTGATATCGCCGCCCAGGTTGCGCAAGGCTCCCAAATTATTGCCGGCGTGATGATCGAGAGTCATCTCGTCGAAGGCCGGCAGGATTGGAAGGGTAAGGATGCCTCAGCCTATGGCTGCAGCATCACGGACGCTTGTATTTCCTTCGAACAGACTGTGCCAGTTCTTGCAGAACTCGCCGCCGCCGTGCGCCAGCGTCGCACCATCAAGAAGGCCTGATTTCCCGCCATGAACTCCGTACTCAAGCTCATCCTCGACGGCGAGGCTCTCGACACCGCCCAAATCGGCAAGATTCTCGGGCTCGGTGCTGAGGCCGTGGACCGCGAACTCGCTTCGCTCCGCCAGCAGGGGGTGCTCCTCGGGATGCGTCCCGTGCTCAATCCAGCTTTTGAGTCGGAGCACCGTGTACGTGCGGTTATCGAAATCAAGATCCGCACTGAGGGTGTCGGTGGTTTTGACGGCATCGCTGAACGCATCTCCAGTTTCGAACAGGTTGAAAGCTGCTACCTGATGTCCGGCGGCTACGACCTCCTTGTCGTGGTCACGGCAGACAATCTTTATAAGGTCGCGGGCTTCGTGCACGAGCGTCTGGCCCGTATCGACGGCGTCCAAGGCACTTCGACCCACTTTTTCCTTCGTGCGTACAAGAAGGATGGTTTCGTGGTGAACTCCGAAGCATTGCGTCGCGACCAGCCTTCGGTCAGCCCCTGAGCCCAGCCTGACCATGGATTCTTCCAGCCGCTTCGTCGCGCGACATGTCGCGTCATTGCCCAAATCGGGCATTCGTGACTTCTTCGCCATCGTGTCGAAGATGAAGGACGCGGTGTCGCTCGGCATCGGCGAACCTGATTTCGTCACACCTTATCATATTCGTGAAGCCGCGATTTCTTCACTTGAGAAGGGTCGGACCTCCTACACGGATAACCGCGGTACCCAGCAGTTCCGCGAAGAGGTCTCCCGTTACGTCGCCAAGCACTATGGTCCAGAGTATGATCCGGAGACCGAAATTTTGGCCACGATCGGCGTCTCCGAGGCCTTGGACATCTTGTTGCGCGCCACCCTTAATCCTGGCGACAAGGTGCTTTACCACGAGCCGTGCTATGTGAGCTACGCCCCCAGCGTCGCCCTCTGCCATGCCGAGGCGATTCCGATTCGCACGGTATCCGCCGACCAGTTTGCGCTCGATCCCGCCGCCTTGCGGGCCGCTTGGCAGCCTGGCTGTAAGTTGTTGGTCCTTAATTTTCCGACCAATCCGACCGGCGGCACGGCAGACCGGGCCAAGCTTGAAGCCATCGCCAAGTTTGCGATCGAGAAGGACCTGCTCGTCGCTTCCGATGAGATTTATTCCGAACTCACCTTCGAGGGGGACCATGTTTCAATCGCTTCTTTGCCAGGCATGCGCGAGCGCACAGTCTTCCTGCATGGTTTTTCCAAGGCCTTTGCGATGACGGGTTTCCGTATCGGCTACGCCTGCGGTCCTGCCGCCATCATCGACGGGATGCTCAAGGTCCACCAGTATGGCATCATGTGCGCCCCGATCATGAGCCAGGAAGCCGCCGTCGAGGCCCTTCGAAACGGCTGGGACTCCATGCGCCACATGCGCGACAAATATCGTGAGCGCCGTGACTTCATTGTGCGCCGTTTCAACGAACTTGGCCTGCCTTGCCACCTCCCCCGCGGAGCCTTCTATGCCTTCCCGGATATTACGTCTACGGGGATGGATTCCCTGACCTTCGCCCAGAAGCTGCTCGAACAGCAGAAGGTGGCGATGGTGCCAGGTACGGCGTTCGGCGCCGCCGGGGCCGGCTTCTGCCGTGCTTCCTTCTCGACGAGTTACGAAAAAATCCACGAGGCCGGCGAGCGTATCGCCCGCTTCTTGGACACGATTCGCAAAGGGTGAGCATCCTTGCTTGCTTGCGGGGCAGGTAGGCCCGACTCTTATTTTTTATGGAACGGAACACAGAAATTTCGCGTGCGGTAGCCATCGTGGGCCGTCCTAACGTCGGCAAGAGCCGCTTATTCAATCGGCTCATCGGCCGTCGCATCTCAATCGTGCACGATCAGCCCGGCGTCACGCGCGACCTGATTACCGCGGATGTGTTCGAAGGCCGTTACACGCTCATGGACACCGGCGGCATCGGTCTCTATCGTGCCGAGTTAACCCCTAAGGTTGTTGCGGATGCGGTCGAAGAGCAGGTGGATTTCGCCCTCGCCGCCGCTGCGCTCGTCCTGCTCATCGTCGATGCGACCGAAGGGTGCACGCCGCTTGACTTAGAAGTCGCCGCCAAGCTTCGCCAGGCCGGTAAGCGCGTACTTGTTGTCGCCAATAAGGCCGACACCGAAGAGCGCGACGGGCTGTATTCGGAATTTTTCGCCTTGGGCTTCGGTGAGCCGCTCCTAATTTCCGCTGAACACGGCCGCGGGATCGCCCAGTTGATGACCCTGATTATCAAGCTGCTTGGCCCCGAGCCCGAAACGCCCCGCGAAGAAGGTCCGCGCCCGATTCGCCTGGCCCTTGCCGGTCGTCCTAATGTCGGCAAGAGTTCCTTGGGTAATCGTCTGCTCGGCAGTTCCCGCCTCATCGTCAGTGAAGTTGCCGGCACGACCCGCGACCCGGTCCGCGCCGGTCTCTCGCGCATCAAGGCCGACGGCTCCCAGGCCAAATTCACCTTGGTGGACACGGCCGGTCGCCGCACCGCCAACAAGCGTGACACGCTGGATTTCTTTTCTCAGATCCGTGCCGACGAGATCCTCGCCGAGACCGATGTGGTGTTCCTCGTGCTCGACGCCGGCCAGGGCGTGACACGTATTGATAAGCAGCTGGCAGGCGAGCTCGCTCTCCTCGGCTGTGGCTTAGTCGTGGTCGTCAATAAGTGGGATCTGGCGAAGAAGGCTTTCCGGGATAAGAATATCGACGGTTTCGAGGACGAGGAAGAATTCCGCGCCAAGTTCCGTAATGCGGTCCGCCGGGAGCTTTTCTTTCTTCCCGACCCGCCCTTGCTTTTCGTTTCCGCCCAGACCGCTTTACGGGTCGAAGACATGCTCGACGCCGCCGAAGGCGTCTTCGTCCGCGCCGGCACGGCGATTTCCACCGGCCGTATTAATCGCGTCATTCAGGACCTAATGACCAAACGACCTCCCCGCATGGTTTCCGGCAAGCGTTTCAAGTGTTATTACGTGACGCAGGTTTCCAAGCGTCCGATCCGTTTCCGCTTATTCTGTAATTCTGAAGAGCGCCTAGAAGATGCCTATCAGCGCTTTTTGGTTAAGGGTGTGCACGAGAACTTCGATCTGGCCGGTGTCCCTCTCTTTCTTGATGTTGTCGGCAAGCCCAAGCAGGGCCCGCGTCGTCCGGGGGGCACTCCTGCTGCAGCGATTTCCGAAGAAGCGGTCGTGGCCCATAAGCCCGCGGCCAAAGTCGGCCCTAAGTCCGCGACCGGCCAGCCTAAGAAGGCGTTGGGTCCATCGGGTCCGCGATTGGGTAAGTCGAAGACCGCCCGCTCCAAAGCCGGCGTCGTCCGCAAGAAATCCTATACCCGCTGGGATAAGCCGCGCTCGCTGAAAGGCCGGGCTGCGCGCCAGGCCCGCAAGTGACGCATGCCGCGGAGACTGGTTCTGCTCGGCTCGGATGAGATCGCCTTGGCGGCCTTTGCCGCCGTATGCGCTTTGCCGGATGTCGAAGTAGTCGCCGTCTATTCGCAACCCGACCGACCAGCCGGACGCGGTCAGGCGGTGCAGCCCAATCCCGTCGCCGCTTGGGCGCGGGCGCAGGGGTTGCCTTTGCTGCAGCCCGAGAGGCTCGAGTCAGCGCATGCCGAAGAGCTTCGTCTACTCTGCGCCGATCTCGGAGTGGTGATGGCCTATGGGCAATTATTGAAAGAAGATTTTTTGGCGGCACCGCGCCTAGGCTTTGTCAATTTCCACGGCTCTTTGCTGCCGTTACTCCGCGGCGCGACGCCGGTGGAAGGTGCGTTGGCAATGGGGTTGTCTGAGACGGGTATTTCTTTGCAACAGGTAGTCCGCAAACTCGATGCTGGTCCTATTCATGCCTCTATCTCCCTTGCGATACTCGCCGGGGAAGGGCGGGTGGCTTTGCGGTCTCGCTTGGGTGTGCTCGCTGGCGACCTCGCTGTCCGCGCGCTGCCGGCGATTTTGGGCGGCACGTCGGTGCCGATTCCGCAGGATGAGACTAAAGTTACTTATGCCCGTCGTCTCGTTCGAGCCGACGCTCCTTTGGATTTCCGTCAGTCTGCCCGCCAACTTGAAGGGCGGGTTCTCGCGCTCGAGGGCTGGCCGGGAAGCACCTTTGAACATGCCGGAACAATCATCAAGGTGGGCGCGGCGGTGGTCGATGGCGGCGTGGAGGGCTCGCCGGTCGGGCAGGTTATCTCCGCTGACCGCCAGGGAGTTCGTATCGCCTGTGGCTCGGGCTCCCTTGTGATGAAGGCTATGCAGCGCCCTGGTGGGAAGATGCTGCCTGCCGGCGAATTCCTAGCAGGACATCCGCTGATTGTGGGTGAGGTCATTGCGTCGGCGGAGATGCCTGCTTTTGTCTCGGACCGTCCTTTCCCGCGCGTCATCAAAGCGTAATCGCTTGATTAGGTGGCTTCGCTGGGGTGTCATAGGCTCATGCGAGCCTTCCTTCTCTGCGTCCTGTTGGCGGTAGAAGCCGCCGCACAGCAGAAAGAAATCACCTTCCAGCAGGTTGGCGGGGGCTCGTTTGCCGGTTTCACGGAAGATGAAAAGGCGGAGAAGGCATGGGAGGTGACGGCCAAGTACATGAAACCGACTGCCGAAGCAGGCGTGTGGGACATGGATCAGCTTAAGGTGCAATCCTATCGCCAAGGCAAGGTGCAGGCGACCTTCGCCAGTCCTTATGGCACGATGAATCCGGCCAAGCGCTCCGGCCAGGGGGCGGCCTCGGTGAAGGCAAATTCGCCCGCCTTCAATCTCACGGGTGACGGCTGGATCTGGCGCTCGACACCGAAAGGCGATAGCTTCGCCGTATTGGCGAATGTTTCCGCCGAACTCGACCTCGCCAAGCCGATCACCAAGCGCCTGCGTCTCCGTGCGCCGCGCATGGATGCCAGCCCCGTCGAGGGGGGTACGTTGATGATTTTTCAGGGCGGCGTCATCGCCGAGCGTTCCGGGGAGCGGACGACCTGCGAACGTTTCGAGTGCCTCGTGAACGATGGCCCCGGGGGCGATGCCGCGTGCAAGTCCCTCTTTGCTTCGGGTAACGTGGTCAGGGTTTTTGAGAAGCAGACCCTGCGCGGTGACGTCGCCAAGTTCGATCTCAAGGATGATGCGGTGGAAGTCATCGGTCATGTCGAGATCGACGAACCCGAGGTCAAGGGGTCATCCCAGCGCTTGCGTCATCAATCCAAGTTGGGAGTGACTCAGTTATTCGCCGGCGACGGCAAGCCGGTCAAATTGCGAATTCATCGCAAACTGTCGGAGGATGCCGACGTCAGCGGCGATCTGGTCACGATTCGTCGCGACGCCGTGAAGGGTACTTCCCGGGTCGAGGTACATGATAATGCCACTTATGTCTCGGCGCAGGGCCATCTCCTGGCGCGAACTTTACTGGCTACTGAATCCCGCGAGGACGGTAGTTTGTTGGCGGCCGACGGGGGCGTGAAGGGCGAACTCGAGGGGACGCTCTTCGAATCGGGTAAGGCTCTTTGGAATCGGACCAAGCGTATTCTGGAGCTGGAGCAATCCCCCAAGATTCGTGATCCGCGTGGAGTTGAGGCCGTGGGCTTTTCGATTCGTAGTGACATCGCCAAGGAGCGTGTGGAGGTTCGTTCTGGGCCGGGTATTCGTGCCGCTATTCGTTTGCCCGCCAGCGAAGAGGGTGAGACCCCTGGTCAGGCCGAGGCGAATCAGGCTTTGATCGTCACCGAGGATGGAGCGCTGCAGGTTGAGCTATTAGGCGCCGTGCATTACACCTCCGGTAAAGTGATCACTGATTCCGGGCAGATGGTGGCTTTCTGTCTGCCGCGAACGAAGGGCAAGCGCGATTTCGCCTTGAGTAAGGCAATCCTGACGGACCGTGTGCGCTATGCGCAGCCGGGTTTGCGCTGTGCCGCCGAACGAATCGACCTGACCCCTGCCGTGCAGGTCGAAGAGGTGCTGATTAAGGATGCGCTGGCCGGGAGGCCTCGGCTGTTGACGCTTTCGGGCGGCTCTGGTCTTTCACGCCCGCGCCTTTTCGTGACTTACTCCAATGGTAAGAACGCCGAGTTCATCGCCGATGCGGATGAAATCCTGACTACGCCGGTCCTCACGAAGTTCTTTTTGCGTGGCGCCGTCGCCATGGCTTCCGAGGATACCACTGCGACCTGTGATTTACTGGAGGGCTTGGCTTCACCGGACAAAAACGGCCAGCAGGTGGCCCGGCAGATGATCGGGCGCGGTAACGTGCAAGTAGTGGCCGGAGGTGTCTCGGCCAAAGGGCGCACGATGGAGGTCTTGCCAGAGAAGGGTATGGCGCGCCTTTTTGGGGATGCCCGGATCCTCGACAAGTCCGGCAACGAGGGCGTCCCGGCCAAGGAGGCCACCTATAATCTTAATACCAAGACCTGGCGCATGGAGTCAGCGACGGATGAAACCGCTCCCGGCCAAGTCGTGCGCCCGAAGATTTTCCTCGGTCACGACTTCACATTGCCCGAGGTCAAAAGCCTCGACAAGGCCCGCTGACCGCTTCCTCCTTATGGCTATGGCCGACTCCAGTGAAAAGGGCATCGTGCGCGTCGAGGCACTGGCGAAGCATTATGACGCCAAGGTGGCCGTGCAGGACGTCAGCCTGACGTTGAAGGCCGGTGAGATCGTGGGTCTCCTCGGCCCAAACGGTGCCGGCAAGACGACCACTTTCTACATGGTCGTCGGCTTGGTGCCCGCGACTTCTGGCCGGGTTTTTTTGGATGGTCGTAACGTGACCCGCATGCCGATGTGGCAGCGCGCCAAGAGCGGTCTCGGCTACCTGCCGCAGGAGGCCTCCATTTTTCGCAAGCTTACGGTCTGGGAGAATGTGATGGCAGTCGTCGAGACGCTCAATCTTTCCGAACAGGAGCGTAAGATCCGCACCGCCCAGCAGTTGTCAGACCTAGGTCTTGAGAAGCTTGCCCGGCAGCCGGCCTTCACGCTTTCCGGAGGCGAACGTCGGCGCCTCGAAATCGCCCGTGCCTTGGCCACTGGACCGCGCTTCCTTTTGATGGATGAGCCCTTCAGCGGAGTAGACCCGATTTCCGTGGCCGAGGTCCAATCCATCATCCGCAAACTCAAGACTCGCGGCATCGGGGTGCTGATTACCGACCATAATGTGCGGGAAACCCTCTCGATTGTCGATCGGGCGTACCTTATTCACCAGGGCAGGGTGCTTGTTTCTGGCACTCCCGAGGACATCGTCAATAATCCTGAGAGCCGCCGCCATTACTTGGGCGAAGGTTTTAAACTCTGACCCATGTCTGACCCTGCGCCTGATACTCGTCCGGAATCCGTTTCGGTCCGTGAGTTCTTCGATTCATTCAAGGGGATGCTGCAGATGGAGCTGATCGCTGGGGCGGACGGCTTGGATAACATGATTTCCGAGAAGTCGTTGAATCGCCCGGCGCTAGCCGTGACGGGTTACTTCAAGGAGTTTGCGCATCGCCGCCTCCAGCTTTTCGGGGCCGGAGAGATGGCTTATCTTTCAGATCAATCGGCCGCGGTCCGGGAGAAACTCCTAGACGATGTCTTCGCCAAGAAGATTCCGGCGGTCGTGGTCTCGCGCGGCCTGCCGGCCGATGATATCCTATTGCGCATTGCGGACCGCCATCGCGTTCCGTTGATCCGTACGCAGCTTAAGTCCAAGGATTTTTCGGCCGAGGCCACGGTTCTGCTCGAAGAAAAATTCGCGCCGCGAACGAATCTACATGCGACCCTAGTCGATATTAAGGGCATCGGCGTGCTGCTTCGGGGTGCTTCGGGTGTTGGGAAGAGCGAGTGCGCTCTGGCTTTAATCGAACGCGGACACTCCTTGGTCGCTGATGATTATGTGATCGTGACGCTCATCGCCGATCGCGAGCTGCAGGGTACTTCCAAGGAATTGAACCGCGGCTATATGGAGTGTCGGGGTATTGGTATTATCAACGTCGCTTCTATTTTTGGGGTTCGTTCGGTCCGCCGAGAAAAACGTGTCGATTTGGTGGTCACCTTTGTGCTCTGGCAGCCAGGAATGGATGAGGAGCGGTCAGGACTCGAAGTGGAGAACTTTGAAATCCTAGGACGCAAGGTTTCCCATATGACGATCCCGGTCCGTCCCGGACGTGATATGGCGCGTCTCGTCGAAGTCGCGGCCATGGTGCACGCGCTCCGTGGTATGGGCCATGATTCAGCTCAGGAATTCAGCGAACGGCTCATTCAGCACATGAGTAAAGAGCGGGAAAAGAAGGCCTAAGGCCTTATTTCTTTTTCCCGTCCCAGCGGCAATCAGCCATCACGCGCAGGCAGACTTCGCGGAGGTCGAACAAGGTCGCTTCGATATCCTGCGTGGCTTCGGCGGAGCTCAGGCGTGCGGCGCTGGGCAGGCCAGCGGTAAGTCCGATGGCATAGTTGATGGACGATAGGGCCCGCTTCATGTGCACGAGTGCGAGAGGGAGGTCGCCCGTATCGGTCGCGTTGATGGCCATGATGACCTGATGCTGTGAATCCCAGAAGGAAAGTACCACGTTGGCGGCATCGTTCGCGGTCAGCAAAGTTCCCGCATCGGTGCAGAGGCGCTGGAAGGAGCGAGAGAGTTCAAGTCCGAGGGCCCGGGCCACGACATAGACAGGGTGCTGGTGGATGCAGTAGGGGAGGTCGGGGTTCTCGTTCTCGTCTTCGCTGAGATCCTCAGCGGTATCGCCAGGTCCCCAGTCAGCGTTCTCCCAGCCCATGCGGCGGGCGCTGATATCAAGGCGATCAGGCAGGGCCTTGACCTCGGTGTAGTATGAAAGGAAGCGCCCCACCTCGAGGTCGTTGCGGTGAAGATAGCCGGCCCAGTCGGCCTCGCCCCATGAGGCGTTGCCGGAACCGTCGAAGTCGCCCTGGGGGTGGTCGCCATCGTCCATGAGGTCCATCATTAGGTAGTTTTCCCTGCTTGCAAACCCCATGTGGCGAAAATGCCTTGTCCCCGTCGCCCCGTCCGTGGCTAATTCCGCATGCCCTTGGACCTTCCCGCCCTTACTGCCGCCGTTTCGGCCGGTTGCGATCTCGCACCAGCTGAGGCCGCCGCCGCGGCGATGGCGATGGCGGAGTCTAGCATCGATGATGCCGCTAAGGAGGCGTTCCTGCTCGCCCTTGCCGCGAAGGGAGAGACGGCGGCGGAGGTCACTGGCTTCGCACGCACCTATCGTGATCTCGCGCGCCGCACGGATTTCGGCGATTGGCCCGGTCGTGGCATCGACATCGTGGGCACAGGAGGGGATCGCTCGGGCAGCTTCAATATTTCCTCTGCGTGTGCGCTTATTGTGGCCGCCGCAGGCGTGCCAGTGCTGAAGCATGGTAATCGTTCCGTGACTTCCAAATCCGGTAGCGCAGATTTCCTGGCTGGGCTTGGGGTCGTCCTCGAGGCTTCTGACGCGCAGTTATTGAAGGGGCTGAAGGAAGCCAATTTCTGCTACCTCTACGCACCAGCGTTTCATCCGGCCTTCAAGGCCGTCCTAGGCGTCCGCAAGAAAATCGCCGAGAGCGGCACGAAGACCGTTTTCAATGTGCTGGG
Source organism: uncultured Opitutia bacterium (assembly GCA_903879465.1). Classification (GTDB taxonomy): domain Bacteria; phylum Verrucomicrobiota; class Verrucomicrobiia; order Opitutales; family UBA953; genus UBA953. The sequence goes on from CAIRLQ010000222.1 coordinate 12,061, forward strand.
TCCATTGATTAACCCGGCACGCCCGGCTCATATGGTCGTAGGGGTTTACGACGAACGATGGGTGGAGCCGCTGGCGTCGACGCTGAGCGAGCTGGGTGTGCGTCGGGGGCTTGTCACGCATTCCCGTGCGGGTGGCGGCATGGATGAAATCACGACCACCGGTGAGGTCCGTGTCCGCGGTTGCGGTGAACTGGCCTCCGTCGATGCGGTCTGGTTGCCTGGTGATTTTGGATTTAAGACCTGTACGGTTGCTGACCTGAGGGGCGGAACTCCCGAAGAGAACGTCGCGATGTTCAGTGACATGCTCGTGGGCGGAGTCACTGACGGCCTCATGGATACGATGTGTCTCAGCGCCGGCGCTGCTCTCTGGGTCGCCGGAAAATCGAAAGACCCTTCCGAGGGCGCAGCCCTTGCCCGCTCTATCATTCTCAATGGCTCCTTGCGCGATGAGGCCCGTCGGTTGCGTGAGGCCTATCGGGTCGCTTGATCAGCGGGCTAAGACTAGCACCAGTGTGCGCTCGGTCGCCCCGCGATTACTTTGATGCCAGGCCGAGCCATTTCGACCGGTTTCGGTGCGCTGACGCTGATCGGTGCAGAGCAGGGTGAGGCGAACTTCCAACTCGTCGGCGTTCTCGATGCGGAACGCGGCCTGAGCTTGTTCGAGCCCTCGGCAGATATCACGGAAGTTGGTCATCCGGGGTCCGTAGACAATGGCTACGCCTGCGGCGGCGCATTCAATCGGGGTTTGGCCGCCTTCGTGCGGAGGAAGGCTCTTTCCGCAGTAAGCGATATCTGCCGCGCGGGTCAGTCTTCGCAGTTCACCGGTGGTATCGGCGAGATGGATAATCGTGTCGGCAGGGGCCGTGGCGCCGCCCGTGGAGCGTTGGTGCCAAGCCAGACCGCTGGCACTGGCTTCGGCGGCGACTTCCGTTCGACGTTCTGAGTGGCGAGGGGCGAGGAGTAGGCGCAAGTCAAAATCGGCGGCCCGGAGTTTGCGGACGATGCGGATGAGCTGGGTTTCTTCGCCTTTCCAGGTAGACGACCCGAGGATCACTAGCGTCTGCGGATTTTCACCGAAGCCGAGTTCGCTACGGAGTTGGGTGCGCTCAGCGGTGGACATCGGTGCATCGCCTGCGACATCGAACTTAAGATTGCCGGTGAGGATAGGTGATGTACCCAATGCACGAAAGCGGCGAAGGTCTTCTTCACTTCCAGCGCCGATGGAATGGAAGTGGCCGAGCAAGTAGGATGAGATGCGTGGAAAGCGCTGGTGTCGTGCGAAAGATTTATCAGAGATACGGCCGTTGATGAGAAGGGCAGGCACGCCACGCGCGCGGGCTTGCGCGAGGTGTTCGGGCCAGAGTTCTCCTTCGACGAGGATGATTTGATCGGGCTGGATGCGGTGCCAGGCCAAGGCGCTGCAAGCCCAGAGGTCGGAGGGGAAGATGCCGATGCGGTCCGCCACGGTCAGGTAGCGTTCGAGGGCGAGGCGGTAGCCGGTGCTCGTCGTGGTCGTCAGAATAATCTCCGCCTGACCGGACTGATGGAGTGACTTAAGAAATGGCCCGATGGCTTCGATTTCGCCGACGGAGACAGCTTGGATCCAAATCCGTCGCTTACCTGGTTGTTTAGGGGGTAAAGTGGGAAAAAAGCCCAATCTTTGGCTGAAGCCCGCGCCGTATCCACCCCTGCGCAGCATCCGCCAGACATAGTACGGCAGGGCTGGGATTAGCAGCATCGGGAAGAGTATCCGGTAGGCCCAAGACATCTGGTTCAGGCGACCGTGCCGAGGTCCGCGAGACCTGTCAGTTCCAAAGCAGGCCTTAACGGGCTATTTTCCCGCTTGCACCGAGGGGGCAGGGGTGTTTGAACTCACTTTCCACCGTTTGAAGCGACCGCCGATTGCTTCGGACATAAAACCAAAAAACTAGTCAATACCCTGATCCAATGTCCCCTCCTTCGGCAGGAATCGGGATACGGAGCCAAAATACCATGAACATCACAGTCAAAGATCTCCTCGATGCCGGCGTCCACTTCGGACACCAGACTCGTCGCTGGAACCCCCGGAGCCGTCCGTTTATCTTCGATCACCGCAACGGTGTTTCGATCATCGACCTTGAGAAGACGCATGCGTGCCTCGCCGCCGCCGCCGCCTTCATTGAGGACGCCGCTGCCAAGGGCAAGGAAGTGCTCTTTGTCGCGACCAAGCCCCAGGCGCAGGAAGTCGTGCGTCAGGCCGCTAAGTCGACTGGCATGCCCTTCGCCGTGAACCGCTGGC
>CAIRLQ010000223.1 GCA_903879465.1 uncultured Opitutia bacterium
CGAGCGTGGCTTTGTCTTGGGCGTACGCAGAAACCGACGTAATGGCGGCAGCTGCGATGAGCATGGACTTGAGGGTGCTATTCATAGGTGTTGGTGCGGTTATGCGTTGGGACTATCTCATCCTATTGTGACAGGATGATGTCAGAGGGGTGAAGAAAGTGCCTCAAACTCGACACACTTAGACGGGAGTCGCGGTCAGAATAGCTGACCTAGACCCTGAAACACGTCCTTAAACCTCGGATTCCAGCTCAATTCAGCCTTAATTCGGGCCATCGCGACAACCCGATTGGGCTGCGTCCTCCCGCCTTTGGCCATCCTCGGGCCGGCCGGAGCCGCCGAATCAAAGACTGGCTCAGTTTGACCGAGTCGCTGGGCGATCCATTTCGCCAGATCGGCCTTCGTAACAGGATGACCATCGACGACGTTGTAAACGCGCGCGCCGCTCGGACCATCAATGATGGCTGCGAGAATCGAAGAGGCCGCGTCATCACGGTGCAGATAGTTGATGAAGTGGTCCACGCGTCCGCCGATGATATTTTCACCTCGGCGTAATTGATCAACGAGATGATGGCGACCTGGTCCATATAGTCCGCCAAAGCGCAATACGCACGTGTGCTCGATATCCGCGGCGAGTACGGCATGCTCACCGGCGAGAATCGCATCGGCAGTCGGAGCGCCGCCGACTTCAGAATCCTCGTCGACGACACCCCCATCATCCTGCCGATAAACCCCTGAGGAACTGGTGAAGATAAAATGTGTCGCCCCGACTGATTTAGCCCACACCAGAGCCCGCCGCACGCCGACATCGTAAGCGAGCGCGTAGGCTTCCGGCCCGCCGCCGCCAGTACTCGCGGCATAGACCACGGCGTCAAAACGGACTGGCAGCGCCGCCCAGTCGCCAGTAAAAATATCGAAGGCCTCTGATGATAGCCCTTCTGAACGCAATCGATCTCGCGACGCCTCCGAACGCACGACGCCGAGAACTTTATGCCCAGAGCGCTTCGCCAGACGGGCGAATTCCACCCCGACATAGCCGCAGCCCAGCACCACGATGTTCAATGGCTTGCTCACGCGGGCAGGAAGGACGCGACCCATTCGGCGGGCGTCGAGCCGGAACGCGCGGAAAGCATCCTCAGCAATTCACCGGAGTCAGCCAACGCCTGAGCACGCGGCGCTGGAGTTTCGACGCACTCGCGCAGACGGACGGCCAACGCACCAGGCTCGCAGGCGGCCTGGAGATATTCAGGCCAAGCCTGCCGCTTCAGGAGAATGTTGGCGATGCCCAGATGATCCACGCGGCCAGCGATCAGGCGGCGCCCTACCACCCAAGTCACTGGATTCGCCCGGTACACGACCGCCCCAGGGATACCGGCCAAGGCGACGGTGAGCGACATGGTCCCCGAACTCACCAGCGCAGCGCAGCCTGCGGCGGGGCCTTCGGAGACCGGGCGCAGATCAATACCTTTGGCGGCATCTCCGTACTCGGCCAGAAGTCGGTAAAGTTCGGCATGCACCTCGCCGCCTGTGTGCAGCACCAACGCGCGCCGCTTGGGATGATGCTTCCGAAATTCGGCAAATGCCTCAACCAGCGCGGGGAAGATTTTACGGACGGGCTTCGGGCGGCTCCCAGGCAACAGTAATACCGGCCCCGCGGAGTCATACTTCAAGCCGTGCTGGTGGTCAGATTCAGCGAAAGGATGGCCGACGAAGCGGGCATCGAGCTTGGTGTCGGCATAACACGCGGGCTCAAAGGGGAAAATCGTGCCGACGCTATCGAGGTCACGTGCCATGGTGAAACGGCGCTTCGGCTTCCACGCCCAGAGCTGCGGGCTCACGTATTGAATCACCGCCGTCTCGCCGAAGCCCGCGCGGGAGAGGCCAGCCTTACGCAATTCGTTCGCGAGGCGGAGATTCAATCCGGGATAATCGACCAGCATCACGACCTTGGGCTTCCACTTCAGCGTCCACGCAACCATGCGGGAGAAAAGACGCCGATAGAACGGATAGGCCGCCAGGACCTCGACGATGCCGACGGCGGAGAAATCCGTCATATCAAATAATAACTGCGCCCCCGCAGCCCGCAAATCAGGACCCCCGAAGGCCGCGATGCGCAGACTGGGCCTGACCTTCAAGAGATCGGCGATGACCTTGGCCGCGTGCTGATCGCCGGAGTGCTCCCCCGCCACCACGAGCACATCCACCTCCCCAGAGCGGGGACGGTCGAAGGCCGACGGAATGGGCGGGAAAGCACTCATTTGCGCGCCATGCCTGCGCGGATTTGTTCGGTGATACGAATGGCCACCTCGAGTGCGGACCGGCCGAGCTCGCCACTGACCTTCGGGCTCTTACGGTCACGAACGCAGGCCGTGAACGAAGCTAATTCGATCGCGAGCGGCTCACCCTTTTCGATTGGAATCTCTTCCTTCGCGAAGCCGCCCTCGGCCGTCGGATCGACACGCACGGTGTGCCCCTTTTGGCCCATGAAATCGATGGAAAGATAGCCGCCGGTCTGAAAGACACGAATCTCGCGGTTCTTCTTCAGAGAGACGCGGCTAGAACTGAGGTTAGCCACGCAGCCATTCTTGAATGCGATGCGGGCGTTGGCGATGTCCTCGGTCTTGGTCACCACCGAGACGCCGACGGCGTCGATACGCTCGACAGGCGAATTGGCCAGCTGCAGCACGATGCCGATATCATGGATCATGAGATCTAAGACGACCCCAACCTCGGTGCCGCGCGGCGTGAAGGGTGCCAGTCGCTCCGCGGTGATGTAGCGGGCGTCCGTTACGGCCTGCTCGAGATAGGACATGACCGGATTATAATGCTCAATGTGACCGACCTGCACGATGCGGTCCGCCTTCGCCGCTGCGTCTAGGATCTGGGCGGCCTCATCGAGGGTGACGCAGATGGGTTTCTCGATCAGAAGATGGACCCCTTTCTCCAGCAACGGGAGGGCGACCGCGGCATGGTGATTGGTCGGCACGACAACGCTGACGGCGTCGCAACCGGCCGCCATCTCGTCGAGCGTGGCGAAGCGGTGGCAGTTGTGCTTAGCGCAAATTTCCGCCGCCCGGGCATCGTTCGGCTCAAAGATGCCAGCGAGTTCGGCTCCGGGGAGCGTGGAGTAGATGCGGGCGTGGTGCTGGCCGAGCGAACCCGTGCCGGCCACCCCGCAGCGGATGCGCGGTGCAGTCATGGGAACAGACTCCAACGGGCGACCCG
>CAIRLQ010000224.1 GCA_903879465.1 uncultured Opitutia bacterium
CGTTCGGATCCATCACGAGCGTGGGCACGCCGCGATAATTCTTCGGGATGGTGGGGCGTTCGTCTGGATACTGGAGCGTCACGGAGGGACGCACCATGTTGTCCCAGGTGACCTTGAGGCCCGCGAGGATTTGTGGGAGATAGGTGCGCTCGGCGAGGGTGAGCGGACGACGTTCGACAACTTTGATGGCCATGGTTTGGGTTATCCGCGAATGGTGTACCAGACGAAGTACGCGAGAAGGTTGAGGATAGCGACGGGCAGTAACACGCGCCATCCGATGCGCATTACCTGGTCATACCGGAAGCGCGGGATGGTCCAGCGCACCCAGACGAAGAAGAATAGGAAGAAGCACAGTTTGAAGAAGAACGCACCGACTCCGAGGAGTGCGGCGACCCAGCCCGAGCCGATGGTCGCTAAGCCGGGGGCGATGTGCCAGCCGCCGAGGAACATCAGGATGAAGAGCGACGAGCCGATGACCATATGGCTGTATTCGGCGACGAAGAAGATGCCGAACTTGAAGGCGCCGTATTCAGTGTGGAAGCCGCCGACGAGGTCGGTCTCGGATTCCGGCATGTCGAACGGATGGCGATTCGTCTCGGCGAATACACAGATGAGGAAGACCAGCGCGGCGACGGGATGGCAAAAAAGGTTCCAGTCGAAGAAGCCCATTTGTTTGTCGACCATCGCGACGAGGCTTAGGCCGTGGTCTTCGCCGGGCACGGAGGTGGCGAGGAAGACGGTGAGCACCGAGAGCCCCATAGCGAGTTCGTAGGAGACAAGCTGGGCGGCACCGCGGACGGCGCCGAGGAAGGGGAACTTCGAGTTGGCAGACCAGCCGGCAAGGGCAATGCCGTAGACGCCGAGGGAGCTGATCGCGAACATGAACAGCACGCCGACGTCGGCGCCCTGCGTGAGCGAGATGGCGTAGCGCTTCCCTTCGAAAGTGAATTCGCCGAACGGTAGCATGACGAGCACGGCGAGGGCCGGCGCGAGCGCGATGATCGGAGCGAGGACGTAGTAAAACTTACGAACGTGGCCAGGGAGGGCATCTTCCTTGAAGAGGAACTTGCCACCGTCCGCCGCGGGCTGGATGAAGCCACCCTTCATGAGGAAATTCCCGACGAACGGAATCCATCCGATGAGCGGATGCATGGTGCGGTTCGGTCCGATGCGGCCTTGGATCCAAGCGGAAGCCTTGCGCTCAAGGAGCACGCTGTAACCGGCGATTGTCATCACAATCAGGATCAGCGTCACGCCCCGGGCTGCGGTGAAATACCAGAGCGGCGAGAGGACGAAATCGTGGAGAAGTTTTTCCATGGTCGTCAGGGCTTAGGCGGTGGCGACCGGGGCGAACTTTAGCAGCTTACCTTCGGGGAATTTGTGGGTAGCGAACGCGGCGCCGTCGAGCTGCACGCCGTCGGCGGGGAGTAGTCGGCCGTCGAGGCCGGCGAGCGTCGCGACGTTGGCGGAGAGCTCGGACCAGACCGCGGCGGCGTCGGCGCCGGCGAGGCGGGCGAGCACGAGCGCGTCCGGCAGCACGCCGGTCGGGCCGGGGACGGCCTGGGCGAAGGACTGCAGGCGGAACTGGCAGTTGATGAACGAGCCACTGCGTTCGAAGACCGTCAGCGCGGGTAGCACGACTTCGGCCGCCGCGGTGGTGACGTTATGATGCGTGGCGAGGACGACGCTGCGGACCTTGGCGAGCGCCGAGGCGGGCAGGCCGAGCATCGCGGCGTCTTCGCGC
>CAIRLQ010000225.1 GCA_903879465.1 uncultured Opitutia bacterium
CGCCAAAGACGTCGGCGTACTGCTTTTCGAAATACTCGCGCTTCACGGAGCTGAGCACGACATCCTCGACTTCCTTGGACGACGGCCAGATGTCGCGGAGGAAGACGGGCTGCCCGTCAGTGCCGGTACCAATCGCTTCGAGCTCGAAGTCGATGTCCATACGTCCCGCGAGGGCGTAGGCCACAACGAGTGGCGGCGAGGCGAGATAGTTGAAGCGTGTCTGCGGATTGACGCGTCCTTCGAAGTTCCGGTTGCCCGAGAGCACCGCGGCGACGGTAAGCTTCCCGTCGTCGATGCCCTTGCTGATCACTTCTGGGAGCGGCCCCGAGTTACCAATACAGGTGGTGCAGCCGTAGCCCGCGATCTGGAAGCCCAGCGCGTCGAGCGAGGACTGAACGCCGGCCTTCTCGAAGTAATCCTTGGCGACCTTGGAGCCTGGGGCCAGCGAGGTCTTCACCCAGGGCTTGCTGGTGAGTCCCTTCGCGACCGCCTTCTGCGCCACGAGCCCCGCCGCGAGCATCACACTCGGGTTGGAGGTGTTGGTGCAGCTTGTGATGGCGGCAATCACTACGGCGCCGTCGATCAGATCGAACTCGCGACCGCGGTGCGCCAAATGCTGCGGAGTCGAGACTGGTGCGGGCTGTCCCTTGCTCGCAGCCGTCTGCGCCATCGTCTCGTTGTGTGCCGTGAGCGAGGCTTCGTAGTTCGCCTTCACCCCAGTCAGCGCAATACGGTCCTGCGGACGTTTCGGTCCGGCCAGCGACGGGACGACGGTCGACAGATCGAGCTCAAGGGTGTCAGAATAAATCGGGTCCGGCATCCCCTGTTCGCGGAAGAGGCCCTGCGCCTTGGTGTACGCTTCCACGAGCTTCACATGATGCTCGCTGCGGCCGGAAAGGCGGAGATACTTGAGCGTTTCGTCGTCCACGGGGAAGAATCCCATCGTGGCGCCGTACTCAGGAGCCATGTTGGCAATCGTCGCACGATCGGCGAGCGAGAGCCCCGCGAGTCCATTGCCGAAGTACTCGACGAACTTGCCCACGACTTTTTTCTTGCGGAGCATCTCGGTGCAGGTGAGCACGAGGTCCGTGGCCGTCGCACCGGCGGGGAGCTTGCCGTGCAACTTGAAGCCTACCACCTCAGGAATCAGCATCGACACCGGCTGGCCGAGCATTGCGGCCTCGGCTTCAATGCCACCGACACCCCAGCCGAGCACGCCGAGGCCGTTGATCATCGTGGTGTGGCTGTCGGTGCCGACGAGCGAGTCGCAGTAGGCCTCTCCACTTTCTGGATTGACGAAGACCACCTGACCGAGGTATTCGAGATTCACCTGATGGCAGATTCCCGTTCCCGGGGGGACGGCGCGGAAGTTCTTGAGGGCGAGTCCGCCCCAGCGCAGGAACTGATAGCGTTCGACGTTCCGCTCGTATTCCAGGTTGGTGTTGATCATGAACGCCGCATCGGTGCCGTATTCGTCCACCTGCACCGAGTGATCAATGACCAAATCCACCGGCTGCAGCGGATTGATTTTGGCCGGGTCGCCGCCGAGTGCCGCGTGGGCGTCGCGCTTCGCGGCGCTGGATACGGTTATCGCGGAACTGAAAGCAAGGGAG
>CAIRLQ010000226.1 GCA_903879465.1 uncultured Opitutia bacterium
ACGATCATCGCCGGAAGGTATGCTCGTCGTGGCAGGTCGCGCAGGCGCCGCTTTATGCGAAGGGCGACATGGCGACGGCGGCGCAGGTGGCCGCGTATCAGGCGGCGACGGAAGAGATCCAGACGCTGCAAAAATACCTAGCCGGACAGGGTGGCAATCACCTGGCGCTGGATGTCACGGGCTATGGTAGTGACCAGCCCCGGATGAAGGTGCAGAAGGCGAAACTGGCCGAGCTATTCGAACGTATGAGCGGGGCCAGAATCAAGACGCAGCCGCCGTTCGCGCGAGAGGATCTGAACCAGGTCCAGATCTTCATTAACGCACTGGGCAACGTGATGTTGAACCGGATCGTGTTCAGTAAATAAAGCTGCTCGCCTAGTCCGGATCCTCGACGCCTTTACGGCCTTCGGATTTACGCAGCCACTTCTTGGCTGCGTTGGCGTCCTTCGGCACACCGCGACCATGGGCATACGCATACGCAAGATTGAACTGGGCGTCGGTGTGGCCTTGCTCGGCGGCCCGACGATACCAGCGGACGGCTTCGGCGTGGTCTTCGGGGACGCCTTCGCCGCGAGAATAGGCGAGGCCGAGGTAGAACTGGGCTTCAATATGCCCGTTTCCAGCGGCCTTGCCGAACCAACGGGCGGCTTCGACGAGGTTAAGTGGAACGCGGTCGCCGGCCGCATAAGCCGACCCGAGTTCATATTGCGCCCGCACGTCACCAGCATCGGCGGCTTCAAGTAGATCGCGCGTGCAGCCCGGGAGGGCGAAAAGAGCAAGGAACAGGGCCAGTAGGCGAATCGCAGGGGCAGGGGACATGGTGCGCTGAACTTCCCCAAGGTCGTTTTATATTCAGCCCGCTGCAACTGCTGTTCTGTCGCCGCCGGGTCATCCGCAAGATACTAGGCATGAGGGTGGGGGATTCCGTAAAATTGGATAGATCCCCAAAGGTTTATCTAAATCAGTCGATAGGAATACGACGGATTGCCAGCGACGCATAGCTACGCAGGCTGTCCCTATGAGCGAGCTGCCCCGATGCATCCCCCAGCCGGCCCGCTTTCTGGCGTGGCTGGTGGTCGGCCAGGTGAAGGTCGTAGGCCAGATTCCTGCTGGCGGGGTACTGCTCTGCTCCAATCACGTGAGCTACCGTGACGTCTTCCTCTTCGGCCTGATCAATCCCGGTGCCCGCTTGCTGGTGCATCCGCTCGTATTCACTTTCTTCAGGAGCTGGGCGACCAAGAAGGGATTCGTCGAAGTCTCCATTGATTCGGCCGTAGCGTTACTGCGTCACGGCGACCCGGTAGCGATTTGCCCAACGGGCCTGGTCGAGGCGACGGGCCAGGCGCAACTTCCCTTTAAGACCGGGGCGGTTCGTATCGCCCAACAAGCCGGCGTGCCAGTGGTGCCGGTGTTCTTTCACTACGGTAATTACCCCGGCCGCTGGGTGGAGCGCTTCTCCATCACCGTGCAGAACTTCCTGCTCTTCGGACTTTGGCCGTGCTATCGCCGTGGGGTAACGATTTTTATCGGTGCGCCGGTGCAAGTCGACGGCGACATCAAGGAACGGACGAAGGAATTGAAGGCGAAGGTCGAAGCGTTGAAACCACGAGCGTAGACAGTGGTGGGAGATATTTCGAAGGGCTTAATCGAGTGGGGCGGCCCGCCGGCTATATCTTTGTAGGCCACGAAGCAGCCCTCGACTCGGTGATCTACTATCGATCCCGCGGCAGTCATTGTCGTCAACCGGCCCCGGGTCTTCTCTGGTGGCGGTGCGGCGAGGGGGCACGGCGTCATTCTTGGTCAAATAAGAATATTAAGGAAAGACCTCGGCTTCTGAGCGGGGAAACCCTTTGCCTCCAGGGCTGCGGATGCTTAAGTCGACCTATCCCCTCCGACTCATGCGTACTCTCCTTCGCTTGCTCCCTGTCCTGCTGACTGCCGTTTTGTCGGCCGCGGCGTCGCCGCTCGTCCTCCAGCCAGGGGACAATATCGCAATCGTTGGCAGCGGCCTCGCCGACCGACAGCAGTTGTTCGGTCACCTAGAGACGTTGATCCAGCAGGCTCACCCCGACCATCATCTCGTCATTCGTAATCTCGGGTTCTCGGGCGACGAGGTCGACGTGCGTCACCGCTCCGACGAAGTACCCACGCTGGAATACTTCCTGGATATGAAGCCGGGTGAACTGACGGTCGAGGCGACCAATGACCATGGCGGCAAGGCGATGGTCACCTATCACGCTGGCGCACCTTTCCACGCCAATGTCCTCTTCGCCTACTGGGGTTTCAACGAATCCTTCAAGGGTTCGGCAGGTCTGCCAGATTTCAAGGTCGCCCTCGATGCTTATCTCAAGAAGCAGCTTGCGACCGACTACGGCAAGGGCAAGCCGCGCGTGGTGCTGTTCTCGCCCATTGCGCATGAGGATATTACCTCGCCGCATTTCGAAGCCGCCATTGCCGCCGCCAACAATCAGAATCTTGCGGCCTACACCACGGCCATGGCCGAAGTCGCCGCCGCCAACGGCGTGCCGTTCGTCGACCTATTTAGCTCATCCCGTAAACTGTTCAGTGCTTCCGCCGGTCATCCGCTCACCCTCAACGGTATCCACCTCACCGAGGAGGGCGACCGCCAGCTTGCGCCTTTGCAGTTTTGGGCACTTTTCGGCCGCCCCGCCCCGGTACTCGATGAGAAACTGCGCGAGTTGGTTAACGACAAGAGCAACGAGTGGCGCCATCGCTACCGGACCGTCGACCAGTTCAATATCTTCGGCGGCCGTTCGCGCATCAAATATGAAGGCGTGGACAACTCCGTCGTCCTCGGCAAGGAACTGGCGAGCCGCGACATTAAGACTGCCAACCGCGATCAAGCTATCTGGGCCGCACTCAAAGGGCAGCGGTTGGTGGTAAAGGATGATAATCTTTTGCCGCCCGTGTTGGTACCTCCGAATCGGAAGGTGCCCGTGCCGTATCTGGCGGGCGAAGAGCAGCTCAAGTTCCTCTCAGTGCCGGAGGGGTGTAAGGTCGAGTTCATCGCCGATGAGACCACAATCCCCGAACTCATTAACCCCGTGCAGATGAACTTCGACAACAAGGGACGCCTTTGGGTCTCCGTTTGGCCGAATTATCCTGAGACCACCCCTTCGGCGAAGAATTTCGATAAGCTACTCGTCCTCGATCTCGATCAGAAGACTGGCAAGGTCGCCAAGTCGCATGTCTTCCTCGACGGCCTGAATTGTCCGACCGGTTTCCAGTTCTACAAAGACGGCGTTATCCTGATCCAGTCTCCCGATATGTGGTTCGTCCGTGATTCCTCGGGTAAGATGGAGAAGGCCGACACGAGGGAGCGTATCCTCACCGGCATGGATGCGGCCGATTCGCACCATGAGACCAATGCCATCTGCTATGAACCAGGCGGCGCTCTCTATTTCTCCGACGGCGTATTCCTACGCAGTGAGGTCGAGACACCGTTCGGTGTCGTTCGTAATTTTAATGGAGCAATCTATCGCTTCGAGCCGGAGACCTATAAGTTCGCGCGTTACATCCCGTATGATTTCGCCAATCCGCATGGCCGCCTCTTCACCTATTGGGGCGACGACCTAGTTTCCGACGCTTCCGGTAATCGTAATTACTTCGGGCCTGGCATCAGTTCTCACCTCGACGTCGGCTTCCATCCCGGCGAAGGACCCGCCTGGGGCGGCCGTCTCGACGGCGGCCTGCCTGGTTATCCGGATTTCTGGAAACGTCCGTCCCGTCCCGTGTCAGGGACCGGCATCATCAGCTCGCGACACTTCCCCGACGACTGGCAGGGCACTTTCCTGAACGCGAACGTCATCACTTACCAGGGCATCTTCCGCGTGAAGATGACTGAGGGCACCGTGGAAGGGAAAGACGCCTCGGGTGTGCACGGCGAGACGCTCGAACCGGGGCTGATTCGCACCGACGTCGAGAAGGCCGGCAATTTTCGTCCGGCCGCCATGGCCGTGGCTCCCGATGGCTCAATCTACGTCCTCGACTGGTCGCAGATGCTGATCGGCCACCTCCAGCATCACCTGCGTGATCCGAATCGCGATCACCAGCATGGGCGCATCTACCGCATCACCTATCCGAGTCGCCCGCTCCTCACGCCCAAGGCTATCGACGGCCAGCCCATCGAGGCTTTATTGGCTCTGCTAAAGGAGCCCGAGGATAACGTCCGTACTCGCGCAAAAATCGAATTGCACAAGCACGCCAGCGTGGAGGTCATCGCCGCCACGCAAAAATGGGTGCGGCAATTCGACGCCGCCAAGCCCGACGAGGTTCACCACGTGCTCGAAGCCCTCTGGGTCCATCAGTGGCACAACGTCGTGAACATGGATCTCGTCCGCGCGCTATTGAATTCGCCCGAATATCATGCGCGCGCCCAGGCGATTCGCGTGATCTGTTATCAGCGCGATCGCATCCCGGACGCACTCGCCTTGGTCGAAGCTGCGACGAAGGATCCGCACCCACGCGTCCAGCTCGAGGCCTTGCGTACCCTTAGTTTCTTCCGCGGCACCGACACTCGTCGCGCCATTGCCGCGGCGATGTCTTTCAAGGATTCGTCGGATCAGTATATCTCCTATTGTTTTCGCGAGGTGATTCGCCAACTTATCTCCCTGCCCGAAGGGAAGGGTGTCGTAGACCCTAAGACGTTCGTAAAGCCCGCCCTGCTTACGTTTGGCCCGACTAATAAGAAGCTGCAGAAGGAGGAACTCGCCGCCTATCAGCTCGGGAAAGAAATTTACTCCCGAGAGGGCATGTGCGCCACCTGTCACCAGCAAGATGGGCAGGGGGCCGACATGCCGCTGGAGAAGGGCAAGGCCCTCCGCGGCGCCTACCCCAGCCTCGTGGACAGCGATTGGATCAAGGGCGACCCGACCCGGGTCATCAAGATTGTCCTCAACGGCATGTACGGCTCCATGGAGTTCAATGGCAAGCAGTACGGCGACATCGCCACGGGCCAGCCGGCCATGACTCCGCTCGGCCAGATGCTCAGCGACGAGGAACTGGCCGCTGTGCTCACCTATGTGCGCCAGTCTTGGAAGAACAATCAATCGCCCGTGACTGCCACGCAGGTGAAGAAGGTGCGCGAAGCTATCAAAGATAAGCAGCCGAGCATCTACACACCGGCGGAGATTCTGAAAGAACATCCGCTCCCGGTGAATAAGTAAGTTCCGCGTAAATTCTAAATAAAAAGGCCCCGTCGAATGACGGGGCCTTTTTCATCCTAGGGAGTAAGCGTCAGGCTTTGTGAAGTTCAACCGGCGCGGGCTCGAAGGTATTCACCGGGGCGAAGATTGGCCGGCCGAGGGCGCTCGTGACCGAGACCACGTCATCTTCCTGCGGGAGCAGATGCCAGAGTTCGGAGCTCAGGAAGTAGCTGCGACCCGACTTCATTTTTACGCAGAGCAGACGCGCGTAGGGGCGGCCGGTGGAAAAACGAGGGAGATGATTGGTAAGAGGACGGAGGGGCATGACCGCAATGGTTGCGGCCGACAGTGTGGAGTCAAAAACTCAGCCCTAGGGTGTTCCACTAATGTGTTTCCTTCTTCGGTTTAAAGGCCGCCGCGCGCTTCTTTGCCTCGGCCATCTCCGTGGCGTTCACGAGGCCTTCCGGGATATAATGACGTCCGCCTGCGGGTGTCTTCGCCGTGTGCATCGAGCCTGTGTCATCCATGTAACGGTTGCTGTGAATCAGGCCCGTGGCGTCGACATACATCGCCTCGGAAAGCAGATACCATTTCAACGCTTCGGTGAGGTCGTAATGCGGACCTGTGAAGGAACACTCACGGGCCAGTTCTACTTGGGCGGCGCCGTGGCCTTGCAGCGCGGCGCGCAGGAACCAGCGGTGCGAGGCCGCTTCATTCGGAGGAAGGTCGGGCAGATCGACGAACAGGAGGCCAGAGGGTTTAGGCCGGCTCAGGTTTTCGCCGAGGACAGGGTAGAGTATCTGTGGATAGAGTGCGTTCGGCGTACCGTCCGGATTGAAAGTACCCATTGCCCCGAGGCCGGAGCGGCTGAGGATGCCCGCGAGGTATTGTGCTTCGGGGTCGCCGTGTTCCGCCCTGTTGAACAGCGACAGTACGGCCGGCTTGACGGAGATCCGGCGGCGCGTCGCCAAGTCGGCCTGGCGGGCGGCGTTTGTCTTTTCCTGTTGGGCCGCGGCCTCGGCCTTGCGTTGCTCGCTCGCGCGTAGGCGGAGTTCGTTCTCTCGAAGGTTTTTCGCTTTCAGGGCCGCGGCTTCGGCTTCCATCTCTTTCATGCGCTGGTCCGTGGATTGCTGGCGTAATAGGTTCTGCTGCTCCATTTCCTGGGCTTCTTGTATCATCTGGCGGACGATCAACGTACCTCCCAGCAGGCCGAGCATGATTGCCATGCTGAGGAGGAGCGGACGGAGCGGGCTGGGCTTCACGGGGGTAAGTGAGCCCATTTTCTCGAGGCTTGCCATTCCAAATCATGGCCACTGGGCTTTCGGCCAGCGCCGCTGGGA
>CAIRLQ010000227.1 GCA_903879465.1 uncultured Opitutia bacterium
TCGGTAAACTGCTGCACCGCTGGTTCGCCACCTTGCTCGAACGTACGCCCGGACTCGGTGCGCTTTACGGCACGATTCGCCAGATGGTCGACGCCTTGAGCGGTCGCAATAAGGACACCTTTCGGCGCGTGGTGATGGTGGAGTTCCCCCGGCCCGGCATGTGGTCCATCGCCTTCGTGACCCATGAGCAACCCACGGTCTTCAGCGAAGCCATCGGCAAACAGGTCGTGAACGTCTTCATCCCGGCCGCACCGGCTCCCACCACCGGCGTCATCCTGCACCTCGCCCCAGAAGAAGTGCGCGAGACGAAACTGACTGTCGGTGAAGCCCTCGGCCTCTTGATGAGTTTCGGGTCGGTGATTCCTAAGTCGGAAAGAAAAGAATAGTCAGGGATGTCCACCACGAGCCTCCGTTGCCTGGTCCTAGGTCGCGACCCTTCGGGGGAATCGCATTCCTTGCTCACGCTACTCGAGCCCGCCGAAGGCATTCTCCGCTGTCTCATTCGCACGAATCGCGGCAAGGGCTCCACCCTGCCCGACCTCTTCGATGAAGGCGAGGTCACGCTCGAACGCGCCAAGGACGGCGGCACCCGTTTCGCCCGCGACTATCGGCTCCTGACGCGCCGCGCTGGCGTCGCTCGCGACCATCGCACACTCGAACGCGCCTGCCGGCTCGCCTCGATGCTACGAAAAAATCCACCTCCGCCGGAATGCGCTGAAGTCTGCTACCGCATCGCCCTCGAAACCTTCGATGCGATGGCGAGCCGCCCGCGCGCCGACTGCGCCTATTTCAAGAGCCTCTGGCTGATGCTCAAGGACGGTGGCTGGGGCGTCCACGAACAGTGGTATACCCGGCTTGGCGCCCGCCAAGGTCACGCCGCCGCCATTCTCACCCAGCCTTTGGACGCCCAGACGACCGACGAGGAAACCGTCGCTTCCTTGGCCACGGACCTCGAGCGCTGGGCCGCTGGTGAAGCCCATTTCATCCTGCCCTGATGCGCATCGACATCAAGGCACGGCGCGTCGAACTCAGCGCCCAGGAATTCGCCACATTCCGACCCGGCCCAGGTGCCGGCGCCGGCGGTGCGCCTTGGCGGGCCGAAGCTGGCCGCCAATGGCACGAGACCATGCGCAAGGTGGCCACGACCGAGAACCCCGCCTGGGAATTCGAACGGAGCATGGAATGCGAGATTGGCGCGCTCGGTTGGAAAATCGCGATTACCGGACGCTCAGATCAATGGCTGGAATCAGCCGGCACCATCCACATCCGCGAAATCAAGACGATCAGCCTCAAACTCCCGCGCAAACCGGAATTCCTAATCGGCCGCTACCCGCAGCACTTCCTGCAGCTCGCCGCCTACTGCCACGCCGCCCGTCTGGCCTCTGGCGCCAGCGAGGTAAAAGGTGAAGTCATCTTCATCGATCCCAACGACGGCACCCGTCAACCCGTGCCGCTGCCGACTTCCGCCGAAGCCGATCTCCTCACGCAGGCGGAGACCGTCGCGGCCCACGCCGAAAATCGCCGGGCCAGCCACGCCCGCCTACTGAATCTTCCGGATCGCCTTCCTTTCAAGGAGCCGCGCCCGGAATGGTTGCAATGCTGTGCCGACCTCGATGCCGCCGGGCTCGACTCACCCACGCGCCTGCTCGTGGCCCCGACTGGCTTTGGCAAAACCTCCGCGGCGTTGCGACATGGCCTTGCGTTGCTACGCGGCGGACGGGCGGGCCGGTTGCTTTACCTCACCGGCAAAGGCACCGGACAACTGCAAGTCCTCGCGGAACTCCGTCGCTTGGCGAAACCCGGCGAGCTCCGCGCCCTGCTTCTCCGGCCTCGAGCCGAACACGAGATCGACGGCATCACCGACGACCCCGAGCAAATCCGCCGCAACTGGGCCAACGCCAAGATCAACCCGCAATCGCTCCTCGAAGACGCCGCGGATCTCCGCCGCATCCGCGAAATCGGCCGCATTGCAGGCGTGCCGCCGTGGGATATCACCAAAGCGATGCTCGGCCACGCCGACGTAGTCATCTGCGATTACAACTACGTCTTCTCACCGCGCAACCGCGCCGCCCTCGAGACTGTGCCTGGCTGGGACATCGCTGACACCGTGCTAATTGTCGATGAAGCACATAACCTACCCGAACGTGCAGCGGAATGCCTCTCCCTTCGTGACGAAGCCCAAGCCGCGGCTGACTTCGCCTTCACGCTAACGCGCTTCCGCGCGCCGGAGGCCTGGTGCCAGACCTCCCAAGCCTGGGCCGACTTCCTGCTTCGTCTGCCCAAGGCTGATGCGATCTCGCCCGACGACCGCATGGAAGCCATGGCAATCGCCGAACGCATGTCCGTCCTCGCCGCCGAGCATCCCTTCAACACCGACGATCTTCCCGACAGCGCCAAGCAGGCCGTATGGAACGCCGCCACGTGGTCGGAACGTCTCGAAAGCGTTGACCTCGGCTGGTTACTTTGGTCGCAACGCCCCGGCCTCCTGAGCCTCGATTGCCTCTCCGCCGCCAAGGCTACCGGCGAACGCCTGCGCGCCTTCGGACATTCCCTCCTCATGACCGCGACGCCCGGGCCGCGCGGCTCGCTCGCCGCCGATTGCGGGCTCGATCCGGACAACCTCGTCATCGTCAACGCCCTCGCCCCCTGGCGACAAGGAGCGTACACCGTGGCGATTGACGGACGCGTCGACACGCGCCTGAAAACCCGCGAGGGCCACATGGCCAAGACCGCCGCGGCCCTGCTCCGCCTTTCACAGGAAGGCGCCGTCGCGGCCTTCTTCCCCTCTTATAAATATGCCGAAGCCGTGGGCCGGGAAGTGAAGGACCTCGACGCCAAGGCTGACGTCGCATTGCAGCCGCGCGGTCTCGGCCCCGACGGCACGGCGCGCTTCGTCGAGGATTCATTGGGGCGTTTTACCATCCTCTGCCTCATCCTCGGCGGCTCGCTTGGCGAAGGCGTCGACATGCTCGGCGGTCGCATCCGTTCGGCAGTCGTCATCGGCCCCGCCCTGCCGGAGGTCAACGCCCTCCAGGAAGCGCGTCGGAAAATGTTCGTCAACGACGGGGCCGAAGACGCCTTCGCGCTGGCCTACGTGCGGCCTGGCATGCGCAAAGTAAACCAAGCGCTCGGGCGCCTCGTGCGCTCACCTGGCCACTCGGCGCGTGTGCTCCTACATTGCCGGCGCTTCGCGGACGAAGCCTACCGCAACCTACTTTCGACGGAATACGGCGACCCCGAAGTCCTCGCCGACGACGAAGCCTTCGTACGCTGGTCCGCCCGCAGCTGATCAGACGCGGCCGATGACGCGGCTAGCCGGGAAGCGGATCTTCTTGAACGCGGCGTACTTGTCTTCAGCCGAGCGATAGCCGACGGCGCAAGCGACCACGACTTCGAAACCCGAACCCTTGAGGCCGAGGATTTCGGTGTAAGCGGCGGGATCGATGCCTTCGAGGGCGCATGTGTCGACCGCCATGGCAGCCGCCGCGCCCATCAGCTGACCAAGGGCGATATAAAGCTGACGTGCGGCCCATTCCTTCTGGCCAGCGGCATCCTTGCCGTTCACCACGCCACCGATCATCATCTGGCGATAGGGCTCAAGCTTGCTGGCATCTGCGCCGCGCTCGAAGACCATCTGGTTGAAGAAATCATTCACGTCCTTTTCGGTAATCTCCGTGCGACGGGCGAAGACCACGAGATGCGAGGCATCCGTGACTTGGGATTGATTCCAGGAAACCGGGCGCAGCTTCGCGCGGATGGCCGGATCGGCGATGATGAAGAATTTCCAGGGCTGGAGGCCGTAGGAGGAAGGCGTCAGGCGAAGGGAATCTTCGAGGGCGGCCCACGTGGCGTCCGGCAACTTGCGGGTATCGAAGAGTTTGGTGGCGTAGCGCCACTCAAGCGAAGCAAGGAGCTGGGAAGGGGTTAGGGCGGCGTTCATCGTCCTATCAGCCAACCCAGACCGACCGCGTTGTCAAATCAGGCGGGCGAAAGCACGCCGCCGGACAATACGAAACGACGCCCGGCCCGTTCCGCGAATTCACGGCTGTGTGTCACCAGGATGAGGGCGGCCCCGCGCTCAGCGACCACTCCTAGCAGCAGATCCATGATTTCCACTCCCGTTCTCTCGTCGAGATTCCCCGTGGGCTCATCGGCCAGAATGACCGAAGGGCGATTGACCAAGGCGCGGGCGATGGCGACCCGCTGGCATTCGCCACCGGAAAGGCGCGCGGGCAGATGCTCGAGGCGATTTGCCAGACCGACCTGCGCCAGCAGCTCACGTGCGGCAGACTCGGCCGGGCCGGCCGAGGCCCCGGCGATGCGGGCCGCCAAGGAAACATTCTCCAGCGCCGTGAGCTCGGGCATCAGCTGGTAATTCTGAAAGACGAAACCGACGCCTCGACCCAGGGAGGTGCGAGGTCGCACAAGACCGAGCCCCGGTGCCAGCACGCGCACCTCACCGACATCCGGCTCATCGAGACCGCCGAGCAGTTGCAACAGCGTCGTCTTACCAGAGCCCGAGGAGCCGCGGATGGAAACAGACTCACCGGAGAAAACCTCCAGGGAGACATCGGCCAAGACTGCCAGACGGCCCGAGGGGGCCGCGAAAGCTTTCGCCACGCCGCGGGCTTGGAGAACGAGATCAGGCATCGCGCATGGCCTCCGAAGGTTTGCGGCCGGCCGCCCAGAGCGCCGGAACGAGGCCGGCCACGGTCGTGGTCACGAGCGTGAAGAAAGCCGCGATGATGAAATCCGAAATGTCGTAATGCAGCGGGACTTTCGAGAACTGGTAGACATTCGCGACCATGTCACCGTCGCCGAAGACGGCGTTGATACTGCCGAGGATATTTTCCCGGAAGAAGAGCATTACCCAGGTGAGCAGGAAGCCCAGTGTCGTGCCGAGGGCGCCGATCAGCAACCCTTGGACGCCGAAGAGACCCACCAATTGCCAGCGCCCGGACCCCAAGGAAACCAAGACGCCGATTTCGCGCGAACGTCGGATCACCGCGGAGAAAAGCGTGCTGCCGATCGAGAACGAAGCGACCAGCGTGATGATGAACATCAGGAAAAAGAGCATCGTCTTCTCAAAGCGAATCGCCTCGAGGAAGTTCTTCTTGATATCCTGCCAAGGAACGAAACGCAGATCGGGATGACCGACGCCAAGGCGACCGGCGACCGCGGGGGCGTCGGAGGGATTCTTCAGGCGCAGGATCACGCCATGGGCGCGCGGACCGAGATTCCAGATTTCACGGAAACGGCGGAGCGGGATCAACGCCGCGCGATCATCGACTTCCGTGAAGCCTGTGCGCACGATGGCGCAGACCACGAGGTCAGCCGGCAGCGGAGCTTTTCCTTTTTCAGCGCGCTCGGTCATCGCCGGCGACCAAAGTTCGATGTGGTCACCCACATTAACGCGCAGGATCCGCGCGAGGCCAGCCCCGAGCACCACCCGACCGTCATCCAGGTCGTCGAAATTTCCCGCCATCACATATTGGCGCGCCGGCTGGCGGGCGTCCGCCGGATCGATACCGCGCACTGCCGCGACGCCGCTGAAGTCGCCCTGGCGGAGCAAGCCCGGTCCTTCGGCGTAGGCCGTTGCAGCCTCGACCTCTTTATTTTTACGCAGTTCCGCCACCAGCGTATCCGGACGGGCAAGGGGGGAGGAGCCCACGATGACGCAGTCGCCGAAAGATTCCCGGATGCGGAGGCGATGTTCCTCTCCGAAACCGTTCATCACCGTCTGCACGACGAGCAACGAAGCCACTCCCAAACCGACACCCAGGATCGACACCGTCGCGAACGCCGGGAAGCGCTTACCGGGAGGAAAGAGCTGACGGAGCGCGAGATGGAGGAACCAAGGCAAAGGGAAAGGTCAGGCCTGAGCTTCAGGCGCGAGGGTCGGGAATAGGATGACGTCGCGGATGTTAGCCGCGCCCGTCAGCAGAATCACCAAGCGATCGATACCGATGCCGAGACCACCCGCGGGTGGCATACCGTGTTCGAGCGCCAGTAGAAAATCTTCGTCGATCTTCTGGGTCTCAGCCCCAGCTTGGAGCTGGAGCATCTGGCGCTGCACGCCGGGATCGTTTTGTTCGGAGTACGCCGGGGCGATTTCCTGGCCGTTGATGCAAAGCTCAAAGACGTCGATCGTCGTATCGTCGCCGATGGTGACCTTGGCGAGCGGGCACAACTCCTTCGGGATGTGCGTGACGAACGTCGGCTGGATGAGACCGGGCTCGATGAGCTTACCGAAGACCTCGTTGGTGACTTCGAAGTCTTCCCAGTCGGTGCGGGGCTCATGCAGGCCGAGGCCCTTGCACGCGGCAATCTTCTCTTCCTTTGTACGAGCGAACCACTGCGCGTCGCCCGTGCGTTCGATGATAAGATCTTTATATTTAGCCTCGCGCCATTCGCCGCCGAGCTCGATGGCCACGCCATCGGGACGGACGACGGTGGTCGTGCCGAGCACTTCGGCGCAGACCTTCTGCACCAGCGAACGGACGAGCTCCATCATCCCGCGGTAATCCGTATAAGCCTGGTAGGCTTCGAGCATCGTAAATTCAGGACTGTGCTTGACCGACACGCCTTCATTACGGAAGACGCGGCCAATTTCGAAGACGCGATCCATCCCGCCGACGAGGCAACGCTTAAGGTGGAGTTCGAGTGCGATGCGGAGATAGAAATCACAATCGAGCGCGTTGGAATGCGTCTCGAACGGACGGGCCGCGGCGCCGCCGGCGATGGCGTGAAGGGCGGGCGTCTCGACTTCGGTGAAATCGCGGCTCCAAAGAAAGCGACGGATTGATTCGACGACGCGGCTGCGGATGAACAGGCGGCGGCGGGACTCCTCGTTGACAACGAGGTCGAGGTAGCGCTGACGGTAGATCTTCTCGGCGTCGGTCAGGCCGGCCCACTGTTCCGGCAACGGGCGCAAGGCCTTCGAGACTAAGCGGTATTCGGCGACGCGCACAGTCACTTCGCCCGTCTTGGTGCGGAAAAGTTTGCCGCGGACGCCGACGAAATCCCCAGTATCGAGCATCTTCTTAAAATGCGTGTCGTAGGCCTCACCCAGGGCA
>CAIRLQ010000228.1 GCA_903879465.1 uncultured Opitutia bacterium
GGTCTTTGATGATATTATAGCCGAACTCATCCGTCTGACCGTAGGCCTGGCCGCCTTTGACCCCGCCGCCGGCCAGCCAGACGCTGAAGCAACGGGGGGTGATGGTCGCGACCGTAGTTATCTTTGGTGATCTTGCCTTGGCTGTAGGCAGTGCGGCCGAATTCACCGCCCCAGATGACGAGCGTGTCTTCGAGGAGTCCGCGTTGTTTTAAATCTTTAATCAGGGCCGCGGAGGCTTGGTCGGTTTGCTTGCACTGGCGTTTGATGCCGTTGGGCAGGCCGCCGTGTTGATCCCAGCCTTGATGGAAGAGTTGGACGAAGCGCACGCCTTTCTCAATGAGGCGGCGGGCTTGCAGGCAATTGGCGGCGAACGATCCTGGCGTTTTGACGCTCTCGCCGTACAACGCCAGGGTGGCGGGGGATTCCTTGGAGAAATCGGCGACGTCTGGCACGCTGGTTTGCATGCGATAGGCCATCTCGGCCTGGGCTAAGCGGGCGTCGACCTCGGGGTCGAGTTCGGCGGCGCGTTGATCGGCGTTAAGTTTGCCGAGCGCATCAAGCATGCCGCGTCGTGCGTGTGGCGAGACGCCCTCAGGATTGGTGAGGTAGAGCACCGGTTCTTTACCGGCTTTGAACTGCACACCCTGATGTTCAGAAGGCAGGAAGCCGGCACCCCAAAGTCGAGAGTAGAGCGGTTGATCTTTCGAAGCGTCCTGCGAGACCATCACGATGAAGGCCGGCAGGTTTTCGTTCATGCTGCCAAGTCCGTAGGATGCCCACGCGCCCATGGATGGGCGGCCAGCAACTTGGTTGCCGGAGCAGAAGAAGGTGATCGCCGGATCGTGATTGATAGCCTCCGTGTGGAGCGAACGAATGACGCAGATGTCGTCGGCGAGTTCTCCCGTGTGGCTGAGTAGATCGCTATACTCGATGCCGCTCTGACCGTATTTCTTAAAATCGGTAAAGGAGCCCGCCAGGGGAAGGGTCGCCTGATAGCCGCTCATGCCCGTGAGGCGCTGGCCTTGGCGGACGGAATCAGGTAAAGGCTGGGTGTTCTTTTCCCGCAAGAGCGGTTTCGGGTCGAGCGTCTCGAGATGGGAGGGGCCGCCGGCCTGGAAGAGGTAAATGACGCGCTTGGCCTTCGCCGGGAAGTGGGTCCCCTTGGGGAATGGCGCAGCTTGGGCCTCGCCGATAATGCCACGCATGGCCAGAGCACCGAGTCCAAGCGCGGAGGCTCCGAGGAAGTGGCGGCGCGTCGGGCGCAGCAGTCCGTCGTAAGATGGCTTATCGGGGTGCATAGTTTAGCGTGAGGTGACGGCGGCGTCGCTCGCTAGGATGGTCGAGCAGACTAAAGTGAGCGCCGCTAAAGAGGGATCGGTAGGCATGCTGGGCGACACCAATGCGGCAGCGATTTTTTTGGCTTTCGGATCTACCTTGGGTGCAGACACGGCGGGGGGAGTTGGGGGAAAGGGCGGCGGATTGGCTTTCTGGACGGCGTAGAGTTCGGTCAGGGCGGCGAGTTCGGGAGCACGTGGCTCGCGGGTGCAGACATGGCGAAAGGCGAGGGTGATCTGGGCGGTGGGTTCGGAGGAGGATTTGCTTACGCGGGTGGCGAGATTCTTGGCGGCTTCGACGAAGCCGGGATTGTTCAGCAAGACTAGGGCCTGCAGTGGGGTGTTGGTGTTGAGTCGCTTGGGCTGGCAGACTTCGCGAGAACCAGCGTCGAAAATTAACATATTGTCCGGAGGTGCGGTGCGCTTCCGATAAGTGTAGAGGCTGCGACGCTTGGCGGATTCCTGCACGCTTTCGCCGCCGACTTTCTCGACGAGCGTACCCGCGGCGAGTAAGGCTTGGTCGCGCACCATCTCGGCGGTCAGGCGGAGTACTGGGCCGCGCGCGAGTAACCGGTTGGCAGGATCTTTTTCGCGGGCTTCGGCGGTCGGTGTCGAAGATTGTCGGAAGGTGGAACTTAGTACCATGCGTCGGAGCATCGCCTTGGTATTCCAGCCACTCTTGATGAAATCAACGGCGAGGGTGTCGAGTAATTCTGGGTGCGAAGGCAGGTCTCCTTGCATGCCCATGTTTTCACTCGTGGCGACGAGTCCGGTGCCGAAGACCTGTGCCCAAAGTCGATTGATCATGACGCGTGAGGTCAACGGATGTTGGGGGTCGGTCAGCCAGCGGGCGAGGCCGAAGCGATTGGCCGGCAGGGAAGGATTCCACGGGAAAATACGCGCCGGCACGCCGGGCTCGCATGGTTTGGTCAGATCGGGCTTATCGTATTCTCCGCGCGTCAGGACATAGCTTTTCGGCGCCAGCTCGGAATGCTCCATCGCAAAGAAGGCTGGGGCGGATTCTTGGTGTGTCGCCAATACGCGCTGGGCCAGCTGGAGTCGCTCCCAGGCCTGTGCGTAGCCGGGGTCCATCCTCAGTCGGTCGTGTTCTGCTAGCGTCGACGCCGGTAGGGTATGGGCATCGATTCCGTGCAACACAGCGACTTCGGCGGAAGTCAGGGCCTTGCGCCATAGCTGGATCTCGTCAAGGGAACCGTTACGGAAGCCCGCGTCGCGGGAACGGGAGCCGATCTCTAGTACGTTGTCACGCGGTTTCGCGTTCAGTGTGTCGCGTAGGACGGTAGTCTTGGTTTCCCGGCCGTCGACGTAGATGTGCAATCCGGCGGCGCTCGATGACCCGTCGTAGGTGACTGTGATGCGTTGCCAGGTTTCTAGCGGCAGCTCTTCATCAGTCTGAATCGAGGCGGCGCTATTAGGCCAGAGGTGGATCATGCTCCACCGGAGTTTTCCGTGGTCGATAATCAGTTCTACGCCGGTCGCATCACCGTCCCCGGTGTAAAAGCCCGTGGCATGCATGACCGTGGCGCGGACATTCTTTTCACCTAGGCGCATGAAGGCCGAAAAAGTAAATGGATCAAAGCGGCCGAGTTGCTTGAACTCTGGTAGGATGAGGCCGGCATCGCCATCGAACTTCAGCCCTTGGCCCTTGACTCCTGGTACGAGTTTGAGGTCTTCCGGCGAACTTCGGCGTTCGAATTTAGCCGTCGGTCCTCCGGCGATACTGTTATCGGCGCCGGTCTTGGTTAGCGTATCGAGGGTGAAATGGGCGGTCGGTGTAGGCACGGCAACCTGGGTCGCAATCTTAGGGAGAGGGATTTGGCTCAATGCCTTTTCGGCGGCGAGCACGGCGGCGCGCAGGTCAGTTTCTTTTTTGCGGTCTTCGTCGGATTTAAAAAGACGGGTGAAAGGCGGCGGTACCTCGCCGTGGTAGGAAAGTAGGCCGTTTTCGTTCTGGTCGCCAAACATCGCCGCCATCGAGTAGTAGTCGCGTTGGGAGATTGGGTCGTACTTGTGGTCGTGGCAGCGGGAGCATTCCAACGTCAGGCCCATGAATCCGTAGCCAGCTGTCATCACCCGGTCATTGATACCGTCTTGACGAAATTCTTCGGCAATCGAACCACCTTCGAAGGTCATGCGATGCAGTCGGTTGTAGGCCGTAGCGACGCGTTGGTCTTGCGTCGGATTCGGAAGCAGGTCGCCCGCCAGCTGGTCGGTCAGAAACTGATCGAAAGGCTTATTACTGTTAAACGCATCGAGCACCCAGTTGCGCCAAGGCCAAGCGAACATCGGCTTATCGCCCGTGTAGCCCCAGGTGTCCGCGTAACGTGACAAATCCAGCCAGCCGACGGCGAGGTGTTCACCGAAGCGAGCAGAGGCGAGCAGGTTGTCGACCCGTTTCTCATAGGCATCGGATGAAGTATCGGCCAAGAAGGCATCGACCTCTGCGAGGGACGGCGGGAGTCCGGTTAGAGCGAAGGAAGCTCTGCGTAGGAGGGTGGTGCGATCGGCCGGGGCGGAGATTTTTAGGCCGGCTTGGGTCGCTTGATTTACAATGAAATAATCGATCGGATCTTTGGGCCAGGAGTTTTCCGAAATCTTTGGGGCGGGGTGGCTCTGCGGGCTGACGAAGGCCCAGTGCCGATCATATTTGGCGCCTTGTTTGATCCAGCGTGTGAGGATTTCTTTTTGGGCAGCGTTCAGCGGGCGATGGAGGTCGGGCGGAGGCATGACCTCTTCAGGGTCATTAGAGTGGATACGATGAACGAGCGCGCTTTTCGCGGTGACTCCGGGTACGACTGCGATTTCGCCGCTTTTGAGTTTCTTCGTGGCACCTTCAATTTCGTCGAGGCGAAGTCCGGCTTTCCGGCCTTTGTTCGCATCGGGTCCGTGACAACCAAAACACCGATCAGATAAAATGGGGCGGACCTCGCGATTGAAGTCGATGGGCGAGTCCGCAGCTGGAGCGGCGTTGGCCGCCAGCAGGAAGAGAAGGGCTGACGCGGGGACGCGCATGGGGTGGTGACACTCAACTTGTCCGTGCTGTTCCTGTCGAATGGCGAATCCGGACGGATGTTTCATCCTGTAATCGCTCCCTGTTTTCTTATGACCGATGAACCTCGCAGGATGTGGATTTGCACGCTCGCACCCTTTCGGTCTTATGGTCTTGGCTTAGTTGAGGGAAAACGGTCCCTATCTTTCGCTCAGGTGTTTCTAATGATTGAAATGGTCATATCCTTCATATAGGATGGTTATCAGTCATTTAGTATTGCCAAAACCTGCGGGAAAAGCCAAATAACGGTATGGTCACCAAACTCTTCGGTACGGATGGCATCCGCGGCAGGGCTAATGAGTACCCGATAACGCCGGAAATCGCATTACGCATCGGTCAGGCGATTTCACGCGTGCTCCGATCCAGCGGTGCCAATCACAACCGCGTTATTATCGGCAAGGACACTCGGGTTTCAGGTTATATGTTGGAGACGGCGCTCACGAGCGGCTTGGTCTCGAGCGGGATGGATGTCTTTCTCGTCGGACCGATCCCGACCCCGGCGGTGGCCCACTTGACCAAGTCGATGGGCTGCGGCGCGGGCATCATGCTCACGGCCTCGCACAATCCTTTCGAAGATAACGGACTGAAGATTTTCGGTCCGGATGGCTACAAGCTTTCCGATGATCTCGAGGCTTTGGTCGAACAGGAGGTTCTGTACGACGTGAAAGCCAATGGCGTGACTGGAGACAAGATTGGCAAAGCGTATCGTATCGATGACGCGCGCGGTCGTTATATTGAATATGCCAAGCAGAGCCTTGGGCAGGCTTACCTGGATGGTATGAAGATCGTCGTCGATTGCGGACATGGCGCTGGTTATCTCTTAGCTCCACTTATTTTTAAAGAGCTCGGCGCCAAGGTCGTTAAATTAGGGGTCGAGCCTGATGGACTAAATATCAATGCCGGTTTCGGCGCTTTGCATCCCGAAGTCGCAGGTAAGATTGTCCGTGAGCAGGGTGCAGATATCGGTATTTCACTAGACGGTGACGCCGATCGGGTGATTTTTACGGACGCCTCGGGGGCCAGTATTTCCGGTGACCGGATTTTGGCCCTTTGCGCACTTGCCTTGAAGGAAGAAGGGAAACTCAAAGGGGATACGATGGTCTGCACGGTGATGTCCAATCTCGGCTTGCATGAGGCCATGCGTAAAGCGGGGGTCGGGGTCATTACCACGGCGGTGAGCGATCGCTACGTGATCGAGGCTTTACGCAAGGGGAGCTATTCTTTTGGTGGCGAGAACTCCGGGCACCTGATTTTTTCCGACCATGCCACGACCGGTGATGGCATCATGAGCGCCTTGCAGGTCCTGCGTATCATGCGCAACAAGGGTGCAACGATTGCCCAGTTGGCGAACTGCATGCGTGAATATCCGCAATCACTCGTCAACCTCAAGGTGCGCTCCCGGATTCCGTTGGCGCAGTTGGATTCCCTGCAGGCCGAACTGCGCAAGGCGGACGCCTCCTTCGGGACGGCTGGTCGCCATCTCATCCGCTATTCTGGCACTGAGAGTAAATTGCGCATCCTGGTCGAGCACCAGGAGCAATCTGAGGTCGACCGCTGGTCGTTGGTTTTCCGTCATGCGATTGAAAAGGATTTCGCCAAGCTCTGATGATACCTTTTGACTTTAAAGATTCTGCTTTGGCTTCGTCGTGGTCTGCGCTCACGAAGCGCCCCTTGGCTGACCTTGCCATCGGTAATCACGCCTTACGTCAGCATCAGGCGGAGCTTTTGAACGCGGCTCAGGTTCAGTCTGTTCCTGCGCATGGCCACACTTATGTCGTAGCTTCATCCGCATGGCTTGAGCTGGAAGACGTCTTGGCTTTCATGGCGCAAGCGACGGCCGGGAGATTGGTGGCCACGGACGGGTTTGTCATCATCGCTCGCAACGGTGCGTCCGGAACGGATGTACCGGTAACGCGTTCTTTCCTGATCAATCATCCGTGGGATCTACTTCTCGCAAACGAGCGTTTCCTGGCTAAGAAGCAAGACTACACCCGGGCGGTTGATTGCCATCCATCCCTTTACGTCGATGGCAGGCTACAGGTCGGCAAAGGTACGAAGATCTTGCCGGGCGTGGTCATCGAGGGCGATGTGGTGATTGGCGATGACTGTAAAATTGGCCCTAACTGTTATATCCGCGGCGCCACGTCGATTGGTAACCGCTGCCATGTCGGTCAGTCGGTGGAATTGAAGAACTCTATCCTCATGGACGGTACCAATGTGGGGCATTTGTCCTATGTGGGGGATTCGGTGCTCGGTGCGAAAGTCAACTTCGGCGCCGGCACCGTCACTTCGAATCTTCGACATGATGGTAAAAATCACCGAAGCCTCGTGGGTGACGCATTGATCGACACCGGTCGTCGAAAGTTCGGGGCCATCGTGGGTGATGGTGTGCATACCGGCATTAACACCTCCATCTATCCCGGGCGCAAGATCTGGCCTGGTGCAACCACTCGCCCCGGCGCCATCGTCGAGCGCGACATTCTTTCCTAAACCATGTGTGGCATCGTCGGATATGTCGGCCGTTCCTCGGCTGCTCCCATTCTCATCGGCGGTCTCCGTCGTCTGGAATATCGTGGTTATGACTCCGCTGGACTGGCCCTGCAGGAGGGCCAGTCGATTCTCACCGCACGAGCCGTCGGTAAGGTGGTCCGGCTGGCCGACAAGGTGCGGACCGAATGGTCAGAGAGCCGCCAGGCCGGCTGCACGGTGGGTATCGCCCACACCCGTTGGGCGACGCACGGAGCGCCGACCGAAGCTAATGCCCATCCTCATGCGGACGCCTCCCGCCGCATCGCCTTGGTCCATAATGGGATTATTGAGAATTATCGGGTCATCCGGGCCAAGCTCGAGGCCAAGGGGCATAAATTCGATTCGGAGACTGATACGGAAGCCCTTTCAC
>CAIRLQ010000229.1 GCA_903879465.1 uncultured Opitutia bacterium
TAGTAATCACTGAATCAGATTTAGCCTGACGCTACTGTGGCTATAGAACTGTTCAATGAACGCGTTCTGTGTCAGGCGTCCCTTCTGTTTTCCCCGAAGGGCTAGAAAAAGGCATCCCAGCCGTTTAAAGCCGCATTTCTGGCCCGGCGGGACGAAATGATCGATGACTATAGATTTTGCCTTGGTGCATGTTGCCGAGGAAGTTACTGACCCCGTCTTGGGACGGGGCGTCGATGTGCCCCCAATTTCCATGTCCGCGCAACAGAAAATGGGAAAAATACTGGATGATCAGTGAAAAAAGGAGATGGTTGAATGCGCTTTATCGATACGCGCGCGCTCGTTGACGATCGTCCGCACGAAGGTGTGTTTCGCGTGCATCGCGATGTTTTTGCCGATGCGGCTTTGTTCGAGCTGGAGATGGAAAATGTCTTTGGCAAAACATGGGTGTTTTTGGGCACCGAGTCACAAGTAGCCAAGCCTAATGATTTTATAAGCACTTGGATTGGCCGTACGCCTATCCTTGTTACGCGCGATAAGGCGGGAAGTTTGTCCGC
The DNA here is from genome assembly GCA_903879465.1 of uncultured Opitutia bacterium. Taxonomy (GTDB): domain Bacteria; phylum Verrucomicrobiota; class Verrucomicrobiia; order Opitutales; family UBA953; genus UBA953. Next base: position 555 of record CAIRLQ010000229.1, read on the forward strand.
CTTTTTGAACATCTGCCCCCACAAGGGCACCCAGTTGGTACACGCTGAGCAGGGCAATTCCAAGTACCACGTGTGCGCCTATCATGGCTGGGCTTTCGATCCCGCAGGCAGGAACATTGATATCAAGGATAGGGCCGCGGCCTGCTATCCGCCGGCCTTCGAAGCGCAGAACCATGACCTGGTGCCGATCGCCAGAGTCGCCTCTTATGGCGGGTTGATATTCGGTTCACTTTCGCCCGATGTGCCGGCACTCGATGACTATCTTGGCGACGTGAAGGCATTCATCGACATGGCCATGCAACAGGGCCCTCATGGCATGGAGGTTGTCCGCGGCCGGGTCTGTTACACCTACCGCGGCAATTGGAAGCTGCAGATGGATAATGCCATGGACCAGTACCACCTCACCTCGGTACATGCCTCATACATGGGCGTCATGGACAAGCGCCGCAAGGGTGACGGCCATACGGATGCGCATCAGTTTGACTGGAACAAAAGGGTGCTGCAACAAAGCGGCATGTTCAATTTTTCGCATGGCCATTCCGTTACCTGGATTAACCAAGCCGAGGTCGAGAAGCGGCCGATCTATCCGGTCATGGATGAAATCCGAAGCCGCGTCGGTGCGGTAAAGGCGGACTGGATGCTCAAGGCAAAAATCACGTTGATCTTCCCGAATTTCCAGATCGCTGACGGAACGACGCTTAATCTCAGAACCTTCCGCCCGATTTCGGTTGGGCTAACTGAAATGCGTGTTCATTGCATCGCTCCCATAGGAGAGGATCCAGCTTTACGGACGTGGAGATTGCGTCAGTTTGAGGATTTTTTTGGCGCAAGCGGCTTCGCCTCGCCGGATGATGCGGCGTGTTTCGAAGCCGCGCAGCGCGGCTATGCGGCGATGCCCTATGATTGGCTGCAGGGTTATTCGCGGGGGATCACCCGTTTGAAAGTTGGTGCCGACGAACACGCGGCACAGATTGGAATCCGGCCGGTTGCGAGCCTGGCGGGGGACTTTGATCTTAATTGTGAAACGACGCTGCATTCACCTTACCGTGAGTGGGTGCGATTGATGGGTGGCGGATCCTCGGGCGAGAAAGGACTGAAGCCATGAGCGGTTCTTCCCCCGATCTCGCCCGGCTGATCTCAATTGGCACTGCACTGGTCCAACAGGATGGCATCCTGCTCGATGAGCGTCGCTGGGATGAGTGGCTTGAACTGTTCTTGCCTGACTGCACCTTTTGGGCGCCCATGTGGGGCGATGAGACCGGCGTCAACGAGCAGACCGACAACGCCCTGTCACATTTTTTTTACGAGAGCCGCAAGGGTCTTGAGGATCGTCTTGTACGCGTGCGCTCCGGCAAATCGCCGGCTTCGACCCCGTTGCCCCGGACGGCCCATCTAATTTCCAGCATCGCACCGCTTGGCGCGGTTACGGCCGATAACATTACGTTACGCGCGACATGGGCTTGTCACGTGTTGTTCGTGCGGTCGCGAACCCAACA
>CAIRLQ010000230.1 GCA_903879465.1 uncultured Opitutia bacterium
CCCTGGTCTACCGCGAATTCCTCGCTGCCGGCATCGCCATCACGGCCGCCACGGCAGTCTTCCTCGGCGTCCTCGTCCTCGGCCTGCTCTACGAGTTCAAGCGCGGCGCGTTGGAGTGGGATAAGTAAGCCCGGGACTCCCTGCCGCCTTCAATAATCAGGCTGGCTGGGTAAGCCTGCCTTGGTTAAGGCTATCTCCGTTATGAATATCCTAACCCCCATCCTCGCCTTCTTCGCCGCCTTCTTACTGGTCTTTGTCGTCATCGGCATCGTCACCCTCATCGGCATGTGGAAGGTCTTCACCAAGGCCGGCCAGCCTGGCTGGGCGGTCCTAATCCCGATCTACAACGTCATCGTGCTACTCCGCGTCGCCGGCCTACCATGGTATTGGGTGTTCGCGTTATTCCTGCAGATCATCCCGATCATCGGCCAACTCGCATTCATGGTCCTGACCGTCATGTGCCTCCATCGCATCTCGACCCGCTTCGGTCAGGGCGTCGGCTTCACGATCGGCCTCACCCTGCTTAGCCCGATCTTCTGGCTGATCCTCGGCTTCGGTTCCTCGAAGTACGTCGGCGAGCAGCCGGCCCAGGCCTAAGCCACCCGACATCACCTAAAATGGGCGCCCGTTCGGGCGCCCTTTTTGCATCCATATCCGTTGGCTCAGGGCCCGCAGATGCCGCAACCGCCGGGCAGTTCGCGGAAGAAATCGTGGCCTTTATCATCCACGAGGATAAACGCTGGGAAATCCACGACGTCGATCTTCCACACGGCTTCCATGCCGAGCTCGGGGTAATCAATAACTTCAACCTTGCGGATGTTCTCCTGCGCGAGAATCGCCGCCGGACCACCAATGGAGCCGAGATAAAAGCCGCCGTGCGCTTTGCACGCATCGGTGACGGCCTGCCCGCGATTACCCTTGGCAATCATGACGAGGGAGCCGCCGTTCTTCTGGAAGAGTTCGACGTAGCTATCCATGCGGCCCGCGGTAGTCGGCCCGAACGAACCCGAAGCCATGCCGGCCGGAGTCTTGGCGGGTCCGGCGTAATACACGGGATGGTCCTTGAGATATTGCGGTAGGCCTTCGCCTTTCTCAAGGCGCTCGCGAATCTTGGCGTGCGCGATGTCGCGGGCGACGACGAGCGTGCCGGTGAGCGCCAGCCGCGTGGTGACGGGGTGCTTTGAAAGTTCAGCCCGCACTTCAGCCATCGGGCGATTGAGGTCGATCTTCACGACCTTGGCGGCGTCAGCATGCTTGCGAGCATCAGCTGTAATGAAACGACCAGGATTGCTCTCGAGCTGCTCAATCCACACGCCGTCCTTATCGATCTTGGCCTTGGCGTTGCGATCCGCAGAACAGGAGACGGCGAGGCCGATCGGGCAAGAAGCGCCGTGGCGCGGCAGACGCACGACGCGCACGTCGAGGGCGAACCACTTGCCGCCGAACTGCGCGCCGATACCGAGCTGATGCGCGACCTTGAGGAGCTCGGCCTCGAGCGCGG
>CAIRLQ010000231.1 GCA_903879465.1 uncultured Opitutia bacterium
CCTCTTATTAGGGGGCGGCAACCGACTGACAACCGCAGACTTTTCACACCCATGACCGACGCCCACTCCTGCCGCCAACACTCCGCCGTCGTCGTCGACGGCCCTGATCGCGCCCCCAGCCGAGCCATGCTCCGGGCGGTCGGCTTCACCGACGCCGACTTCAAGAAGCCAGTCGTAGGCATCGCCTCGACCTGGTCGATGGTCACCCCCTGTAACATGCACATCAATCGGCTAGCGGACGAAGCCGTCAAGGGCGCCGACGCCGCGGGCGGCAAGGCGGTCATCTTCTGCACCATCACCGTCTCGGACGGCATCTCCATGGGCACCCCCGGCATGCGCTACTCGCTGGTCTCCCGGGAAATCATCGCCGATTCCATCGAGGCCGTGACCGGCGCCGAAGGCTTCGACGGCCTCGTCACCATCGGGGGCTGCGATAAGAACATGCCCGGTTGCGCCATGGCCATGGCCCGCCTCAACCGCCCTTCCGTCTTTGTTTACGGTGGCACCATTGTCCCCGGCCTGCACCGAGGGCAGTCGGCCGACATCGTTACGGTTTTCGAAGCCGTCGGTAAGCACGCCGGCAAGCAGATCGGCGAGAGCGAGCTCCGGGAAATCGAAGTCTGTTCGATTCCGGGCGAAGGCTCGTGCGGCGGCATGTACACCGCCAACACCATGGCGTCCGCCATCGAAGCCCTCGGCCTCAGCCTGCCTGATAGCTCCGCGCAGCTGGCAAACTCCCAAGCCAAACTCGCCGACTGTGAGCGCGCGGGCAAAGCCGTGCTGGAACTGATCAAGCGCAATATTCGCCCGTCGGATATCCTCTCGCTGGCCGCATTTGAGAATGCCATCACCGTCGTTATTGCGCTGGGCGGCTCCACCAACGCCGTGTTGCACCTCATTGCGATGGCCCATTCCGCAGGCATCAAACTCACGCTTGAAGACTTCGAACGCGTCGGCCGCAAAGTCCCAGTGCTCGCCGACCTCAAGCCCAGCGGTAAATATAACATGGCCCACTTCGTGCGTATCGGCGGCCTCCAGCCGCTACTCAAGATGCTTCTCGATAAAGGCCTCCTCCATGGCCACTGCATGACGGTGACGGGCAAGACCGTCGCCGAAAATCTCGCGAATGTCGGTAGCTACGCCGCCGATCAGGACGTCGTGCGCCCCTTCTCGAATCCGATCAAGCCCGACAGCCACCTGCGCATCCTGCGCGGCAATCTCGCCCCGCTGGGCTCGGTTGCCAAGATCTCCGGCAAAGAAGGCAACGCGTTTACCGGCAAGGCCATCGTCTATGAATCCGAAGAGGCCTCCCTGCGCGGCATCCTCGACGGCGAAGTGAAAGACGGCCACGTCATCGTGATCCGCAACGAAGGCCCCAAGGGCGGCCCCGGCATGCGCGAGATGCTTGGACCCACGAGCGCCGTCATGGGCAAAGGCCTCGGCAAGACCGTCGCGCTCATCACCGACGGACGTTTCTCGGGCGGCTCGCACGGCTTCGTCGTCGGCCACATCACCCCGGAAGCGGCGGTCGGCGGCGTGCTCGCGGTCGTGCAGAACGGCGACACCATCACCATCGACGCGCAGAATAACGAGATCAACCTGGTCGTACCGGCGGAGGAAATCGCCCGACGTCTCAAATCCTGGAAGGCCGAACCCTGCAAAGAAAAGCGTGGTACGCTGGCGAAGTACGCCAAACTCGTTTCGTCGGCCTCCGACGGCGCCATCACGGACGGAGACTGATCGTCTCGTATGCAGTTCTTTGAAGGGCGGGCGTCGCGGCGACCCGCCCTTTTTGTTTTGTGCGGCTGACCCGGGGGCCCTTCCGATGTTGCCAAGCCCTTAGGCGGGCGGAAAATACCCGTCTCGTGGAAAACTCGTTTGATCATTTCCGGAAGCACCTCCTGAACTTCCCGCAACTCGGCATCGCGCTCGATTTCAGCCGCGCCCCAGCCCCGATGGGCTTCGAGGCCAGCATGGCAGCCGCGATGTCGCAGGCTTTCGCCGATATGGCGGCCTTGGAAAAAGGTTCCATCGCGAATCCCGACGAGAAGCGGATGGTCGGCCACTACTGGTTGCGCGCGCCTGAACTCGCCCCGAACGCGCAGATCACCGCGGAAGTAAAAACAGCGATCACCGCGATCCAGGACTTCGCCCAGAAAATTCATACCGGTCAGCTCAAAGGAGCAGCCGGGAAATTCACTGACCTGCTTTGCATCGGCATCGGCGGCTCGGCTCTCGGTCCGCAATTCGTGGCGGATGCGCTCGGCGGCAAGACGGACAAACTCTGCGTCCATTTCATCGATAACACCGACCCCGACGGCATTGATCGCATCTTTGACACTTTGGGCAACCGGCTTGGCACCACGCTCGCGATCGTGACATCGAAATCTGGGAGTACGCCAGAGCCGCGCAACGGCCAGATTGAGGCCGCCCTCCGCTGGAAGCAGGTCGGCCTGTCATTTGCGCAGCATGCCGTCGCCGTCACCGGCGAAGGCAGTCAACTCGACAAGGTTGCGGTCGCCGAAAAGTGGCTCGGCCGCTTCCCTATGTGGGATTGGGTCGGCGGACGAACGAGCGAGATAGGACCCGTCGGCCTCCTGCCGGCGGCCTTACAAGGCATCGACATCATCGGCATGCTCAAGGGCGCCCGCGAGATGGATGCGCTCACCCGTGTACCGGACGCCCTCATGAATCCGGCGGCTCGCCTGGCACTCGCCTGGCACCACCTCACGGAAGGTCGCGGCTCTAAGGCCATGGTCGTACTTCCCTACAAAGACCGTCTGATCCTCTTTTCGCGCTACCTACAGCAGCTTGTGATGGAATCCCTAGGCAAGGAACTGGACCTCCAAGGCCGCAAGGTCCTCCAAGGCCTTACCGTCTATGGTAATAAAGGCTCCACCGACCAGCACGCCTACGTTCAACAGCTACGCGATGGTGTGAATAACTTTTTCGCCGTATTCATTGAGGTTCTCAAGGACCGGGAAGGCCCCTCGATTGAAGTCGAACCGGGCGTTTCCTCGGGCGACTACCTCCAATGCTTCTTACTTGGGACCCGTGAAGCCCTTTCCGGGAGCGGCCGTGCCAGCATTACCCTGACCATCAAGGAGGTGGACCCCCATTCCGTCGGCATGCTGATTGCCCTATTCGAACGAGCGGTCGGTCTGTATGCCAGCCTCCTGGGCATCAATGCCTACCACCAGCCGGGCGTTGAAGCGGGGAAAAAAGCTGCTTCAGATACGCTTAAAATAAGGGCCCAAGCCATCGCCATCCTTGCTAGGAATAAGGGGAAACCCCTCAACGCGACTCAGGTTTGCGAGCAAATTGACCTTGTGGGAAAAGAGGAACTGGTGTTTAAAGTACTCCTGCACGTCGCATCGAACCCCGGTCCTGTTTCACACCAGGATAACCTCGATCCCAGCAAAATCCTCTTTAGCCATTCTTAACACCTTCCCCACTACGCCATGAACAAGAAGCTCAATGCTTTCCTTCGCATCTTAACCGTCGGCGCTGCTATCGCCGCTGTTGTTTTCGCCTTCCTCCTAAAAGGAAAAATGGATGTTGCCCTGAAGAACACCGCCTGGGCCACCGACCATCCCGAGGTCAAGGCCGGCAAAGATTTCGACGCACGCATGGCGTCCCTCGCCACATTACCCGCCCTCATTGATGGTAAGCGCAAGGCCATCGTTGAACTCGAAACGGCGAAGAAAGAGCTCCAAGCTGACGTCGCGGACAAAAAGACCAAAATCGAAGGTCTCTCTGCCCAGAATACCACCCTCGAAGCCGAGCGCACCGACCTCATCCGCAAAAACGGGGAAATGACCACCCAGCTAACCGACGCCAACAGCAAGAAAGACGGCGCCGTCGCCGAACTCGCTACCTCCAAGGAAGAACTCGTGAAGGAAAAGGAGAAAACGGCCGCCATGTTCAGCAAGGAACAACTCGCCGAAATCGAAGCCAAGGCTACCAAGGCCGACGAAAAGGCCTCGGCCCTCCTAGGCAAATACGTCGCCCTTCATACCAAGACAGCCATGGCTATGGAAAACTCTGCTCCTTTCGGATTCCAGCGCGACCCCTTCGGCGAAGCCCCGGCCAAAATCGATGGTGCTCCTGCCACCGTGGTCGTTGAAGCTACCAGCGAAACCATGGTAGCTAAACTTGTCGCCGTCGACTCCAAGTCAGGCATCGTCGCCCTCTCGGTCGGAGAGAGCAGTGGCATTAAGGAAAAATCCCTCTTTGAAGTCCGCCTCGAGGGCAAGAAAGTCGGTAAGGTTCAGATTTCTTTCGTAAAGGGCTCTCTTTCCTTCGCCCAGATTCAACCTGACTCCGACGTCAGTGCCTTCAACACCGGCAAGATCGTATCACTCGTGCCATCGACCAAGGCCATCAGCAACCAATGAGCCTGCGCCTCCTCTCCTCTCTCGTTATTTTAGCCTGCCTGCTGGGCTTGGCTGGCTGTGAGACAGTCGAGAAGCCCTCTGATTCGATGCTACCTCAGTCCGCTCCCGCCAGCTGGCAGGGCGGCCTGCCCGGAGTCTCGACTCCTGGCAGCGGTTTCCGCTGATGCACCCGGCCCATGATGGTCCGATCAGCCGCCCCGCCGGGGCGACAGGTCGACTTTGGGTCGTAGCCACTCCGTTGGGCAATCTGGGTGATATCACTGTCCGCGCCCGCGAGACCATTGCACAATGTGATGCCGTGGCCTGCGAAGACACCCGCGTCACCGGCGGGCTGCTTCGACACCTGGAAATCTCCAAGCCGATGCTCGCCTACCACGAGCACAACGAAAAGGAAGTTGCCGTGCAGATCGCCGAGCGCATCGCCGGCGGCGCCCAGATCGCCCTCATTACCGACGCAGGCACACCTGGTATCAGCGACCCGGGATTCCGCGTCACCCGCGAATGCCGGCGGCGCGGCCTGACGGTCACCCCTCTTCCTGGACCATGTGCGATTGTCGCCCTGCTCTCTGCGTCCGGCTTGCCGACCAATGCCTTCCGCTTCGTAGGGTTCCTGCCACCCAAATCCGCCGCCCGCCGCCGGTTTCTGGAATCCATTAAAAGCGCCGATGAAACCATCGTTTTGCACGAATCCTGCCATCGCATCAGCGACTTCCTGGATGAGATGCTCGAGGAACTCGGCCCGCAGCGCGTCGTCTGCGTCGGCCGCGAAATGACCAAGCTTCATGAGACCATCCGCACCTCCGCATTGGTCGAATTGGTGCCGGCGATGAAGGCCGGGTCGCTAAAAGGCGAGTTCACCGTGGCGATCGCCCCGGTTGACTTCGTGCTCTGACTCTTATCGCGGTTGACCAAAGCGGTCGGTCCGACGCATCCTATCAGCCAATGGCGGGTTTCGACGACAGTCTGGTCCGCGAGTATTTCGAAATGAACGGTTTCTTCGTGCGGCAATCCCGCAAGTACGCCGTTCAGTCGCGAAGGAAGCGCGCCGACGAGGAGGGTGACCTGCTGGTCATCAATCCCGCCCCCCGTCGTGACACCGAGGCGCCCTTCCAGCTCTTCAGCTCGGACCTACCGTCCATCGCTGCCGCCGTGGTCGCCGTGAAAGCCTGGCATACCACCAAGGCCATCACCCCGACGATGATCAAGAAAGGCGACCTGCTGGAGTTCGTCCGCAAGGAAGCCGTGGAAGCCGCCCAAGAAGCGTTCGCCGACCTGACGCCCACCGAAGGAGCACCGCTGGCCAAAATCCTCGTGTTGCCGGGCATCCCCGCCCAAGAGCCGCAACGCTCCGAGAGCATCACCCTGCTAAGGGAAAGCGGCGTCGACCATGTCCTTACCTTTCGGACAATCCTGGAGAACCTCGTGCAGGCGGTGGAATCCAATCAGAGCTACGCGAAATCCGACACCTTGCAGTTGCTTCGGCTGCTCCGCGTCTACGATATGGTCAAGGCCGCCCAACTGGAACTATTCGGCTCAGGCAACTCTCAGAAGTGATTCACCCCACCGCCCAGATTCATCCCTCCGCCCTCCTTGGCGACCAAGTCGAGGTGGGGCCGTATGCCGTGATCGAGGCCAACGTGAAGATCGGCCGCGGATGCCGCATCGCCGCGCAGGCGATTATCAAAACGGGAGTCGAACTGGGCGAAGGCGTAGTGGTTGATCATTTCGCCGTCGTGGGCGGCGATCCGCAGGACCTTTCCTTTGATCGCGCCCTCCTGTCTGGCGTACGTATCGGAGCGCGCACAGTGATTCGCGAACATGCCACCCTCCATCGTGCCACGAAGCCAGGCGCCCAGACGCTCATCGGCGCGGACTGCCTCCTCATGGCAGGGGCGCACGTCGCGCACGACTGCGTGCTCGGCGATGCGGTCATCCTCGCCAACGGCTGCATGCTGGGCGGACACGTGCAGGTGGGCGATAAAGCCTTCATCAGCGGCGGCGTCGCCGTGCATCAATTCTGCCGGATCGGCGGCGGCTCGCTGACCTCCGGGAACGCCGTAATCACCGAAGACGTCCCGCCCAACGGCCTGGCGCACGGCCGCAATCTCCTCGCAGGACTCAACCTCATCGGCTTGCGCCGACGCTCCGTCCCGGCTCCGGCAGTCGCCGAGCTTAAGCGCGCCTATCACGCCGTGTACGCGACCTTCGGCGCCTGCCCGACACTTGCGCAGAAGGCCCTGGACGAGGGCGACTACCAGACCTCCGAAGCGCGCGACTTCCTCAACTTCTTCCTCGGCGGCAAGCGCGGACGCTTCGCCTCACCCGAATGAGCCACCTTCCCATTGCAGTCACCTGCGGCGACCCCGCGGGAGTGGGACCCGAGTTGCTTGCTGCCTGGCTAAAAGCCTATCCGGCTGAAGCCGAGGCGGTCGTTCCGATTGGGCCTGCGCCATGGATCTCCCAACTCGGAATCGGCATCGCCATCGGGCCGACAGATTTTCAGGTGACCCCTGGGGAGCCGAGCACAGCTGGACAACTTATCGCCATCGAGGCCATGGAGCTCGCCGCACGGGGCACTACGGGCGGAAGATTCGCCGCGGTCGTCACCGGCCCTGTAAATAAAAAAGGCCTCGCCGACGTGGGCTACACGTTCCCGGGTCAGACTGAGTTCTTTGCGGCACGCTGGAGTGGCCAACCCGTGATGGCTTTCGCCGGCGGCAAGATGACCGTCGGCCTCGTCACCTGGCACATTCCTCTTTCCGAAGTAGCCCGCACCCTCACGGGCACCGACATCCGCCGCACGGTTCTTGCGCTCATCGGGCTTCGCAAGAAACTCGGCGACCGTAAGCCCCGCATCGCCGTCTGCGGACTC